>JBDGPX010000029.1:0-8500 GCA_042219475.1 Halobacteriales archaeon | reverse complement strand
TCGTGAGTTTTTGGAAACGGCGTTTAAGTATGAGCTAATATTCTATCTATTATGAATCAGGATCATATCGGCGAGGGCAACCGGTTGCTGCCCGATGAGCCACAGGTCCTCGTCCAGTTAACCGAGTCGACGAACGATGCACTCTGGATGTTTACGGCTGACTGGGAGGAATTAGTATACGTCAATTCGGCGTACGAGGACATCTTCGGGCAATCGATAGCGACACTCAAGGAGAATCCGACCGCATTCCTCAACGCCGTCTATCCCGACGATCACGACACGGTCATGGGTGCGATGGAACAACTGGCAGATGGCGAACCGGTTGATGTAGAGTTTCGGGTTGATCCGGAAACCGATTATCAGACGTGGGTCTGGGTCCAGGGGGAGCCTGTATACAACGAATCGGGGGAGCTCGAGCACGTCGCCGGGTACACCCGTGATATCACGACCCGTAAGCGGTATCGACGTGAGCTCGAACAGCACAAACAGGAGCTCGAGCGGTCCAACGAAAGCCTCCGAGAGTTCGCTTATATCGCCTCACACGACCTACAAGAGCCGCTTCGGATGGTATCGAGCTACGTCGATCTGCTCAACGAGGAGTACGGCGATCAACTCGACGATGAAGCGGCGGAGTATATGAAGTACGCGGTCGACGGCGCCCGGCGGATGAAACGAATGATCAACTCCTTACTGGAGTACTCCCGCGTCCATACTGAGGCCAGCGAATTCACCGAAAGCGATATAAACGAAGTATTCGAGGCAACTCGTCAGGACTTAGAACTACTAATTGACGATCACGACGCCGAGATCTCAGTGGCCGATCTGCCCACGATCGAGGCCGACCATGATCAGATCGGACAGGTGCTCCAGAATCTGGTGAAAAACGCCATCGAGCACGCCAGCGAAAGCGGAAATCCAGAGATCGACGTGACGGCATCGGACCGCGAGGAAGCTCACGTGTTTGCCGTTTCGGATAATGGGCCGGGGATCCCGGAGAACCAACAGAGCGAGATCTTCAAGATTTTCGAACAAGGTCCGGCCAATTCGAGTACTGACAACACCGGAATCGGATTGGCGATCACACAGCGGATCATTCATCGTCATGGCGGGGAGATCTGGGTGGAATCGGAATCAGATGTGGGCGCAACGTTCAAATTCACCATTCCAAAGGCGCCAAATCTCCCGGATCAGGGGGGAGATCACTCGTGACGACCACTGGCCAGCCGGTCGAAGTCCTTCTCGCGGAGGACAATCCGGGGGATGCTCGACTCACGGAGAAAGCGTTCGATCAGGGGAACATCCTCAACAACCTTCATATCGTCGAGGACGGCGTCAAGACAATGCAGTTCCTCCGTCAGGAGGACGAATACCGGGAGAAACCCAGGCCGGATCTCGTGTTGTTGGATCTCAATATGCCCAAAAAAGATGGCTGGGACGTGTTAGAGGAAATCAAAGAGGATCCAAATCTGGCACGGATCCCGGTCATCGTGCTGACGAGTTCGGAAGCCGAGGAGGATATCGTGAAATCATACGAACTTCAAGCGAATGCCTATCTGACGAAACCGGTTGATTTCCAGGGGTTCCTGAACATCGTACACGGCTTTGAGGAGTTCTGGCTGTCGGTCGTCAAGATGCCTCCAGAGTGACCATGGCGGCGACGGAGTTCTCCCTCGACGTATTGCTGGTGGAGGACAATCCCGGCGACGCACGGCTGGTCGAACATCATCTCAATGCACCACAGGTAGCCGATATCGCGGGGGAGGTAACACTCGGACACGCAGAAACGCTCTCGGATGGGCTCGAGAAATTAGATCGGGCATCCTACGATATCATGTTTCTCGATCTGGGACTCCCTGAGAGCACCGGGCTTACGACATTAGAACGTGCATTAGAGGAAATATCACGGATCCCGATCGTCGTACTCACCGGCCTCGATAACCGTGAGACTGCGGTCCAATCGATCCAACGTGGAGCACAGGATTATCTCCCCAAGGATGGTCTCGACGCCGACACGCTAGCACGGGCACTTCGCTACGCCGTTGAGCGCCACCAGCAGGAAAAGGAGTTACGGCGACAGAACGAACGGCTCGACAAATTTGCGAGCGTCGTCTCTCATGACCTCCGAAACCCGCTAAACGTTGCCGTAGGTCGGGTGGAGATAGCTCGGAAAAAATGTGACAGCGATCATCTCGACGATGCGGCCGGGGCACTCCAGCGAATGGAAACATTGATCGACGATCTGCTGACGTTAGCCCAGCAGGGCGACACTGTCGATACATTAGAGGCCGTTGACATCGCAGCAGTTGTCGAGGAGTGTTGGCACAACAGCGATACTGGACACGCCAATGAAGTCATCAAGGCCGAATGTGAGGTATATGCCGACGAGGGGCGACTCAAACAGCTGCTGGAGAACCTGTTCCGGAACGCGATCGTTCACAACGACGAACCGGTGACGATCACCGTCGGCGTTGACAACGAGGAAAACGTGTTCTACGTCGAAGACGATGGCACCGGTATTGCCGAAGACAAACGTGATGAAATATTCAAAAGCGGTTATTCGACCTCGACGGAAGGGACCGGATTCGGACTCATGATCGTCGAGGAGATCGTCAACGCCCATGGGTGGACGATCACAGTTACAGACAGCGACACTGGAGGAGCACGCTTCGAGATAACCGACGTTGAGTTCACAGACTGGTGAACTCCGTGTGCGATTGATAGCGAGGAATCCCTCTTGAAACCCGATCCATACCCCCAGATCCGTGAGCCAGCCAGTAAAAGAATCGACGGAAGCTCTATTTCCATCCCCGACATAGAACTGGAGAAAATCGAATGACTGTCGGATCAGGCAATTCCCCGGAATCGATGGGGAGTCTCCATATTCTTCATGTCGACGATGATCCGGATTTCGTCGAGATGGTAGCGACCTTCCTCCAGCGCAAGGATCCACGATACTGCGTTGAGACAGCAACCGGCGTTCGTGAGGGGCATGATCAGCTTGCCGACGGCGACTTCGACTGTATCGTTTCGGACTATGATATGCCCCAGAGGACCGGCATCGAATTCCTCACGGCCGTTCGCGAGGATTATCCGGATCTTCCGTTCATCCTCTTTACTGGCAAAGGCTCCGAGGAAATCGCCAGCGAGGCGATCTCCGCCGGAGTGACCGATTATCTCCAGAAGGGTACCGGGACTGACCAATACACCGTGCTCGCAAACCGGATCGAAAACGCGGTCGATCAATACCGATCCCGGCGGGCTCTGGAGGCCAGTCAGAAACGGCTCTCGTTGTTCATCGACCAATCCCCACTCGGGGTTATCGAATGGGATGATACCTTCGATTGCGTTCGCCTCAATGACGCCGCCGAGGAGATACTCGGCTACGCACAGGCGGAATTGAAAGGTCGGTCATGGAAATCGATCGTTCCGGAATCCGATAGGGATGCCGTCAATGAGGTCGTGGCCGACCTACTGGAGAACAAGGGTGGCTACCACAGTATTAACGAGAACGTCCGGAAGGACGGCGATCGAATCATCTGTGAATGGCATAACCGCGTCGTGACTGATGAAGAAGGGAAAACCATCGCCATCTTTTCACAGTTCCAGGATATCACCGAGCGCAAAGAACGCGAACAGCAACTACGACGAACGAGCGCCCGGCTGGAAGCCCTCTTCGATAATTCACCGGATATGATCAATATCCACGACGCCGAGGGCAACCTCATCGCGCCGAATCCACAGCTATGTGAACAGACCAGCTATACCGAGGCAGAACTCACCGATATGAAGGTCTGGGAGCTCGATCAGGCGATCGGTCCCGACGAAGCGAAGGCTCTCTGGGCCGAAATGGAAATCGGTGACACCCATCGCCTGGAAGGTCGATACCAGCGGCGCGATGGGTCGACGTTCCCCGTCGAGGTTCATATCCGCCGCCTCGATCTAGAGGGCGAGGACAGATTCGTCGTGATCAGCCGGGATATCTCCGCACGCAAAGAGCGCGAACGAGAGTTAGAACGCCAAAACGAACGGCTAGAGGAGTTCGCCAGTGCCCTCTCGCATGATCTGCGAAACCCACTCAATGTGGCGGAAGGAAACCTCGAACTCGCCAAGAGCGAAGGTGAGATCCACTATTTCGATAAAGTCGCCAAGGCACACGATCGGATGGCAGTACTGATCGATGATCTCCTGTCCTTAGCCCGAGAGGGTGAACCAGTCACCGAATTCGAGCCGATCGAGCTGACCGATGTGATCGAAAGTTGCTGGCAGAACGTGGCCACCGCCGATGCGACGATTCGGATCGATGCGGATGTCCGGATCACGGGTGACCGGATCCGGCTCAAGCAGTTACTGGAGAATCTGTTACGCAATGCGATCGAACATGGCGGCGACGATGTGCAAGTAACGGTCGGAGTACTCAAGACTGGAGACGGATTCTATCTCGAAGACAGCGGACCTGGCATTCCCCCTGACGAACGAGCGGAGGTATTCGAAAGTGGGTATTCGACCTCGGAGACGGGGACCGGGTTCGGACTCGCGATCGTCGAGGAGATCGTCGACGCCCACGGCTGGGAGATAAGGGCCACCGATAGCCCGGATGGAGGCGCACGGTTCGAGATTTCCGGTGTCGACGTTATCAATCACCGCCAGTAAGAACCACGGAACGGACGGACGGTGGCGTTATGACTGGTCCGGCCAGGCAGCGCGATCGGACAGCTCAAGATACTCCAGGATGTCGTCGTGGACGACCTCGCGGATCGCCGATGGATGTCGGTTCGGCGTTTCATGATCGCTATCGGCGAGTGCGGCGACACCACCTGCGACCTGGATCGCCAGATCCCGCATATCCCGTGGATCGATCTTATCGATGGTATCAGCATGGGTATGGCCCCACTCCAGATGGCCGTAGCGGACGACACGCCCGCGTTCCTCCGGGGCGGACCGACAGGTGGCCGAGGCGACTCCCTGTTCAGCGAACGGCCATTGATCGTTAAAGGGATACATCCGCTCGCCCGTCCGGATCGGTGTCCCTACCGCATCGGCGGCCGTCTCGAAGGCGTCGGTGACCGATGTAAAGCCCGTCACCCCGAGGTTTCGCGAATACCCGATCCCATCCAGGTTGATCTGGCACTTGATCGCATCGAGGTCGTGCGAATCGGCCCATTCGTAGGAGCCGTACAATCCGGTTTCCTCGCCGCCGAACGTGGCCAGCCGAACGCGAGTCTCGAGGTCGTCCTCCATCTGGGCGAGCAACCGGCCCACCTCCGCGACGAGGACACTACCGGCACCATTATCCCGGGCACCGTCGGCGATGTCGTGTGCATCGTGATGAGCGTTGACAATGATCTCCTTGTCGGTATCCGGCCCGATGGCCGCCGAGACGTTCTGGCTCGTCGATCGCTCGTTGCGACACGCGACCGAAAGCGATGCCTCGACGGGACCGTCCTCGAGATAGCGGTGGATGCGTCGACCGACCTCGTTGCTGACTCCGACACCGGGGATCGGCCCCGGTCCGTCCTGGTTGAACCCGATCGCTCCCGTCGGCGTGATCGCGCCAGCGACATCGTTGTAGTAGACGAAGCCAGCGGCACCGGCTGTCGCGAGACGGACGTACTTTTCGATCCGGTTGATCGCCCGCCCGTAGTCGTGGGGGTTCTGACTCGAAACGAGGGCGATCTTGCCATCGAGATCGAGATCAGCGATCTCTTCGGGCGTCCCCGAGCCGGCATCGACGATCGACGCCTCGACCGTCGCCGCCGGCGAGCCAGGGAGTCCGATCACGTCGTGGGGCGCCTCGAAGGTCCGCGTCCACGGGCCGTCGATGGTCAGGGTCGCGTCGTCGCGATACCAGACCGGAATGTCGAACTCCTCGACAGTGACATCGTTGAGTCCGGCCCGCCCGAAGGCATCGGCCATGACCTCGGCGCCGGCGGCTTCACCGTCCTGGCCGGCCATGCGGTTGCCGATCTCGGTGAGTTCCTCGAAGAGATCCCAACAGTACGAACTGGTGTGTGCGCTGCCGATGACGGACGCTGGTAACGTCATGGCGGTAGGGGCCGCGGCATCCTCAAAGAAGTTCCGTCCGCGGCGGCAACAGCCGGCAGATCGGGACTGTCCGATCCCGGGAAGAAATCAGTTAAGTGCGTGCCCGTCTGATCTTTCGCCTAGATCAACCATGCCGATCGATCCGAACTTCGAGGACAACCGCGAGATCGTCGATAACCACGAGGGCCACGAAGTCTGGGGGCCGGTCAACGAACCCGAGGAACTGGGGATCCACGGGACCCACGTTGCGGTCGACTTCGATCTCTGTATCGCCGACGGGGCCTGTCTCGAGGACTGTCCGGTCGATGTCTTCGAATGGACCGATACACCGGGCCATCCCGAGTCGGAACTGAAGGCGGATCCGGTCGCCGAGGAGCAGTGTATCGACTGTATGCTCTGTGTGGATGTCTGCCCCGTCGATGCCATTGATGTCGACCCGGGACGAGCGGGCCGAATCTGAGGTTCGGACGACCGCGTTATTTCGAGGATAGCGTCGGGGATACGACTCTATCGAGAGCCCGATCGATCGGAGTTTTTCGACGATCGCAAATCAGAGGAGTGAACAGGGACGAACCCTGAGTGCCCCATAGGAGAGACTCACATGCATAGCGTCGTACTGACGAAAGGCGTTCCTGACTTCCGCGAAGGGGCAGTCTCGTTCGACGAGGACGGCCACCTTGAGCGGGGGAAGACGCCGACGGTGATGAATCCGAACGACAAGTTCGCATTGCAGGCGGCCCTCCAGACGAAGATCCGCAACGGCGGGGATGTCAGCGTCATGAGCATGGGCCCGCCGGGATACAAGGAAGTACTGCAGGAGGCGATGGAGTCGGTGTATGCCGACGACCTCTATCTGCTTTCGGACCGTGAGATGGCCGCAGCCGACACGTGGGCGACGGCGATCACGCTCGCCACTGGGCTCGAAAAACTCGAAAACGAGCCCGATCTCGTGTTTGCCGGCTTCAAGACCGCCGATGGGGAGACGGGCCACACCGGTCCCCAGACCCAGTGGTGCCTCCAGTGGCCGCTGATCACACACGTCATTTCCCTCGACATCGATCGGGAGGAACGGACGGTACGGGCGAAACGGCTGGTCGAGGGCGACATCGAGGAGATCGAGACCGTCGAGACCGAACTCCCGGCGGTCATCGTCACCGATCCCGAATTCGAGCCGACCTACCGGAAGGCCTCGAACCGGCTTGAATGGAAGGATCTCCGTGAGGAGACCCAACAGCGTGCCGAAAACTACGAGGACCACCTCACCGTCTGGGATCATCAGGACCTCAATCTAGATCCCGACTACATCGGCCTCGATGGCTCCCCGACGATCGTCTCCTCGGTCGACCCGATCCCGAAGGCCCCGTCCGAACGCGAGGCGACGATGATCGACGCCGACGACAGCGAGGCGATGGAGGAGATCCTCGAGGAAATGGAGCCGTTCGCTGCAGGCGGCCAAAGCCAGGAAGCGGCAGGTGATTGACCATGGCTGATGGAGAACCCCCGTTCGATCCAAGCGAATTCGACATCTCCGAGCTCGGACCGAAAGTCCAGGACATCGAAGACATCGAGGCGCTCGAGGCGCTGCTGGCTGCCGAAGAAGACGGCGAGGACCGCGTCGGTGCCAAACAGCTCATCGAGAGTCGAATCGAGAAGTTCTCAGAAGACGACGAGGAGATCGACGTCGACGAGCTCGACCCGAGCGAGCACAGCCCGGCCGAGATGGGTAACCTCGTTCGTGATATCGACGAGATCGAGGAACTCGAACGCCTGCTCGAGGCCGAAGAGGACGGCGAGGACCGTTCGAGCGTCAAGAACGTCATCGAAAACCGGATCGAATCAGTCCAGGGCAGCGAGGAATCCGACGAGGAGCAAGAAGACCTCCCGCCCGAGGAGAAATACCCCGACCTCGACCACCCGACCAACGACAAGCGCCACGTCCGGGCGCTCGACGACGGGACCTACCGCGACATGTGGGTCTACTGTGAGACCCAGCAGGGCGAACTTATCGACGTCTCCAAGGAGATGCTCGGGAAGGCCCGGGAGCTGATGGATCAGTACAACGAGGACTACGACGCCGATGAACAGGTCGTCGCCGTCCTCGTCGGCGATGGGATTGAAGACCTCGCCGAGGAGGCCATCGCCTATGGGGCCGATGTCGTCGTCTACGAGGACGACGAGCGACTCGAACGCTTCCAGCACAAGCCATACACCTGGATATTCTGTGACATGGCCCGGGATGATTCCTACGAGTGGCGGGACTACGACAAACCCCGCTATACCGTCTTCCCGGCGACCAACAACGGCCGGGACCTCTCGGCGACGGTCCAAGCCGAGTTCGACTCCGGGCTGGCATCGGACTGTTCGGACCTCTTTATCGAGAGCGCGATGATCTCGAACCCGGCGAAGACCGGCGAGCCCGGCACGAACAAGGAGTTCGACCGCGTGCTCCACATGAAGC
>JBDGPX010000125.1:0-8509 GCA_042219475.1 Halobacteriales archaeon | reverse complement strand
TCATGAGATACTCTACGCGTCCTGAGGATATGAACTAGTCTGCTGATCCCTATGAGAACGGCGATCAGGAGGACCTGTGTAATCTTATCGATCGCACCGAGGGTGCCGATATCCGCCGGGAACGATTTCGTGCCGGCCGCGAAGTTGATGTAATACCAGAGAACGATCTGGCCGGCTGTAAAGGGGATACCGAGCCGATAGAGCAGGCCGCGCCGGTAGTTGGCCGCGACACCGGCAACGGCGAGCAGGAATACGATCCCGGCGAAGAGAAACGCCATTCCGAGCGGACTCGGTGCGAATCCAACGCCCAACCGAAGGTGAATCACACCACTGATCAGCGCCAGAAGGATACCGAGATAGTGAAGCGGCTCAAGGGTCGCCAGATCGAGCAATCCGGATTCGGTTGCAGTACTCATATCTGCCTGTATGGAACAGATAGCCTATAAATAATCACCCCGGTTCGCCAGCGATACGACGATGACAGCAGGGATTAATGGCGTCGAGCGATGGGATTGGTGTGTCGTTCGAGTTGATCGTCAATGTCTGTGCCGCGGCCGAGCCGGACGACCGCGATCGTTCTGCTCGGGGTAGTGTGTCTCCTCTCGACCGGGATCGTCGTTGTCGAGTACGTCCACAGCGAGGTCGACGGGACGGCCGGGACGGTCATCCACGAGCAAGCGAACCGGCCCTACGAACAACGGGATTCGATCGCCCCGACGGCGAACGGAACGACCGTCATCACCGCCCAGAAGTTCCGCCGGAACTTCATCGTCGCGTTCGCCCCCGACGGTCGGGTTCGGTACTTCAACGACTCACTCGATCGGTACCACGATGTCGACCCAGTTCCGGGTGACAACCACACGGTCGAATTCATTGGGGCAGTCTACGATGGCGATACCACCTATCAACTCCTGCAGCGTGTCAACCTCACAACCGGGACAACCGAGACAGTATATCGCTACGCGATCCCACGTACCGACGCGTCCCATCGGTGGCATGACGTCGACCGGATCGACAACGACACTGTCATTGTCGCCGATATCGCCCGGGATGCAGTGGCCGTGGTGAACACGACAAGCGGCGAGCGGTCCTACGAGTGGCCCGCACAGGCGGCCTATTCGCCCTCGACCGGTGGCGACTTCAGAACCGACTGGACCCATATAAACGACATCGAAGTACTCCCGGACGGGCGGTACATGGCGAGCCTCCGAAACCACGACACGGTCGTGTTCATCGATCCCGGCAAGGGCATCGATCGATCGTGGACCCTCGGTGCCGACGACGATCACCGGACCCTCTACGAACAACACAACCCGGATTACATATCGTCAGCGGTCGGGCAACCGGCGGTCCTGGTCGCCGACTCGGAGAACAACCGAATCGTCGAATACCGCCGTGTCAACGGGTCATGGGTCCAGAGCTGGACGTGGCGTGACAAACCGATGCAGTGGCCTCGGGACGCTGATCGCCTCCCGAACGGCCACACACTCATCGGCGATACCCACAGTAGTCGGGTGATCGAGATCGACGAGGATGGTGATATCGTCTGGCAGGTCAAAGGCCTCCCCAGCTACGATGTCGAACGACTCGGGACGGGTGATGAGAGTCAGGGTGGCCGATCCGCCGCGGAACTCGAACTCGGGGACCGAACGGTGGCATCGAAGCGTGATGGACTAGTTGGCCGGTCGTTCGGCCGAACTGTCGTCGGTCTGGTGCCGAACAAACTCCAAAATACGATCAGTTTCGTGACCCCGCTGTGGCTCTCAGCGATCGGACAGGTAGCGGCCGCGATCAGCCTCGTGTCGGGGTTTTTCCTGTTTGGCATCGGGCTCATCCGAGGATACCGCCGGCATCGCCGATAAGCGGATGGGATCACCGGATCATTGGACAGCATCAGAGTAACCAACTAAGGAGATGGACACCACAGGAACGGCCGTGGCCCACCGTCGAGGCCGTCCGTGCGATCACCAAATAAACGACTGGACCACATCACTCCACTATCCAGCGAACCGAACCAATTCATGATCGCGATGAACCCTCGCGAATGGATCACGATCACACTTCAGACGACCATCCAGAGATCACCCTCGACGGTCGGATTCCCCCTTCAGACCGGAGCGATAGATCAACTCATCGACGAAATCATCACGCAGATACTCGCGCTGGACATGGCGACGGTGGAGCTCGTCCTCGCCCTCAGACACCCAGTGCTGACGAAGTTTATGACATCGGTCACGGGACTCGGATCCGCATCGGCAGCGGTGGTGCTGTTGGGACTGGCGTATCTGGCCGGATGGCGACGTGAATTCACCGTTTCCGTCGCCTCGTTGTCGGTCGCCGGAGTCGTCGTCGTATCGTTGATGGCGATCGTACAACGGCCATTTCCGCCAGCGCCGGTCTGTCTGACGACCGGAGCGGAAATGACACCACATTCATTCCCGTCCGGACACGCCGCCGCGGTCACGGTCTACGCAATGGTCGCCAGAGAATCGAAACACTTGCCGGTCGCGGTCGTCACTACCCTCGCGGGTGTGATCGCCACCTCACGGATCTACCTCGGCACGCACTTTCTGAGCGATACCGTTGCCGGGGTGTTGATCGGAATCGGCGCGTACATCATCGGCACCGCCATCGTCGATCGACTCGACGAGCGCGGTCGTCTCGATATCACCACGAGCGCTTGAACCGAGAAGTGAAGATACTTCATCATCGGAAGGCGATCCGATCACGGGTCGAGGAGCTCAACCCGAATTGAGATAACGACGGACAGCGTATCCCTGGACGTGCTCTTTGCGACCCATCTCGTCGCGGCCGTGCTTCTCGGGCGGTGGTCGCGACTGTCGCCGATCTGGCTGGTCATCGGCGCAGCCATTCCGGACGTCGTCGATAAGCCGCTGGCGATGCTGGGAGTTACCGAGCTGTATCACTCCATCGGCCATTCCGGGCTGTTGATCATCGTTGCAATCCCGGTCGCGCTGGCGGGACGCACCGGTCGAACGATCGTCATCGGCTGGGTCTCACACCTCCTGCTGGACGCGTTCCACATTGTCATCAACGGCCGACCCGGTGATGCATTATTTTTGGTGTGGCCGCTCGCGATGCCAACGGATCCGCTCCGACTTCCGCCGGGCGAATTCTTCTGGTATTATCTCTGGACACCGTCGTTCGTCATCGAACTCCTGATTTGGGGTGTACTGGTCGCGACCCTCCTCAGGGATCGGCGGGCCGGTCGGCCGCTCTTTGATCTCGATCGCAGGTGAGGAATAATCCCGTAAGCTAATCCACCGGTGTGTTCGATCTCCTGCCGGTCCGCTCCCCCGCTGAAGAGCCGTCCGTCCCGTCGATTAGAGTGACTGACTCATCGCATCGATCCCGGCACCGATGTCGACATCATAGCCCTGCGTTTCGACGGCATGGCCGAGGGCAGTGAGGAGATACGGGATGTTCTCCTCCCGTGCTGAGTAGCCCATACAGCCGATTCGCCAGATGTCCCCCGCGAGATCACCGAGGCCGCCGACGATCTCGATGTCGTGTTCCTCCATGAGGTACTCGACGACGGCATCCGGATCGACGCCATCGGGGACGCTGACAGCGTTCAGGGTCGGCAGCCAGTAGTCCTCGGGGCGCTCGACGGGGAAACCCATTGCTTCGAGGCCGGAACGAAGTGCGTTCGCGATCCGGCGGTGACGGTCCCACCGGGCTTCGAGTCCCTCTTCGACGATCAGCCGACAGGCCTCTCGGAGCGCATAAACCAGTGAGATCGGGCCGGTGTGATGATAGCTCGGATCGTCCCCCCAGTAATCCTCCAGTAATTCGAGATCGAGATACCAGCTCCGGGGATCCGTTTCCCGGGAGCGGACCTTCTCCATCGCGCGATCGTTGACGGTGATCGGCGCGACACCCGGCGGTGCCGAGAGGCATTTTTGTGAGCCGGAGTAGACGACATCGAGGTCCCAAGCGTCGGTGCGGAATTCAACACCGCCGAGCGAGGGGACGGTGTCGGCGATCACGTACGCGTCGTGTTCGTGTGCGATCGACGTGAGTTCAGGAATATCGGGCTGTTTGACGCCCGTCGACGTCTCCCCATGGACGAATCCGAACACGGTCGGATCATGCTCCCGAAACGCCGCTTCGACATCGTCGGGATCGAGCGGTTCACCCCACGGCGCATCGATGGTGACGACCTCACCGCCGGCGCGTTTGGCAATCTTCCCCTGGCGTTGGCCGAAGTAGCCGTTATCGGGGACGAGGACGGTTTCGTCGGGTTCGACGAGGTTGTAAAACGCCGCCTCCATGGCGGCGGTGCCGGTCCCGCTGATGGGGAAGGTCATCGCGTTGTCGGTCTGGAAGACGTATCGCAACAGTTCCTGGGTCTCGTTCATCAACTCGACGAACGCCGGATCCAGGTAGCCAAGCATCGGCGTCTGCATCGATCGGAGCACTCGGGGATGGACGTTCGTCGGACCGGGGCCCATGAGGGTACGGGTCGGAGGTGTCAGTTCATCAATGTTTGGTGGCGTGTCCATATGTGAATGGATGATTGGCTCGGTGAAAAAGGGGGGTGGTTCAGGAGGACAGCCGATTACAGCTCCAGTACTGACGTTGTCCAGTCCAATTGGGGTGAAAATCCCCGACACCCGCATTGCCTGGCATGCATGCACAGGATTACGACCAACATATTGAATAGATGACACTAAAGCCGTGATGAACCATCCTTCGAGGACGGCCGGATACCACAGTCTCGTCCATACCACGAACCGATTCCGATACATCTACACCGGTTGAACGAGTAGACAGCCTGTCCCCGACGGTAAACGAACGCGAATCCCGATGGCGTGGAACCCCATCGGGCGCGTGAAGGTGCAAGACCTGCCGTGGGGTGCCAGCCGGCAGCGGTCGGGCAGAATATATTTGCCCGATACGTCCCGCCGCCTGGATCATATATCGTCGTTTTCGTTTTACGACCGTTCGATGGGTGAGGAGGACACGAAGCCAGGATCCGAGCAGCATCCCGATGAGTGCTGGGCAATCGATTCGTCACCCGTGATCGAGCGCCGATACCGGGAGAAAATCTTACAACGGATCCGGCTGTTGAACGGCTAACACTTGCGCTTGAACGATGAGACCGAATCGGACACCGGTGTGACCAGACGTCGATTGTTGAGCACCCTCGGGACTGCAGTGTTCATCACGGCAGCTGGCTGTACACGATTCGAGGATCGCGGGGGACAATCGACAACGGAGACAACGAAGTCATCGACTGTCCATGTGTCGACCATGACCGAAAGCGCAACGCCCGATAGCGCGACATCGATGATCCGAATCGAGGGCGGCACCTATACGATCGGGTCTGATACGGGCCCGAACGACGCTCAACCGGCCCACGAAGTGTCTTTACCGCCGTTCGCGATCGATAAATACGAAGTCACGAACGGCCAGTTCGCGACGTTTCTCAATACGCTGGACATCGACCCGGTCGGTGATGCGCCGCCCGGTGGGATAACCGAGGACGATCTCCGACCGACCGATGTCGATCGGTTGATCGAAGGTGCCGAGGGGCAGGAACAACGCCCACTAATCGCACTCGACGACGAAAACGCTCGTATCGGCATCACCGACGGTCGCTTCGTCGTACAATCGGGATACGCTGATCACCCGGTGAACGAGGTGACGTGGTACGGTGCTCAACGATACGCCAGATTGCGCGGAGTTCGCCTCCCCACAGAAGTCGAATGGGAGGCCGCAGCCCGAGGGACTACGGGGCGACTGTATCCGTGGGGTGACGCGGAACCGACCCAGGAGCGGGCGGTGTTTGGCCAGGGATCCGGCGAGACCGCACCTGTCGGCAGCCATCCCAAAGGCGCGACCCCGACTGGCATCCACGACATGGCCGGCAACGTCTCCGAGTGGACGCTTTCGCTATACCGACCCTATCCTTACGACGCCGACGATGGCCGGGAGGATCCGACAGTCAACGGCGAACGGGTGACACGGGGCGGGGCCCACGTCTTTTTCGACGCAGAAGAACTGCGGGCATACTACCGAATGGGCTTCTCACGTGAAGTCGATCGTGGCCACCGCCACATCGGATTTCGCTGTGCCCAATCATTGTCCGACGGCTCATGATCTAACGAACGTGAAACACGTTCCGCCGTGGCGATCGTCGATAGTCATCCCAATCCTGTGAACCCGTTCCGGGGCGCGAAGCTATTTGTCGAATTCGGTGCAACCCCCCGCGCATGGCTGACATATCAACCGCCGAGAAGGCAACTGCGATCGACTGGATAGCTGATCACCGATCCGAACTCGCCGATCTCTCGGACGAAATCTGGGGATACGCCGAACCCGGACTCCGGGAATACGATTCCGCCGCGACGCTGTGTGAGTATCTCCGCGACCACGGGTTCACCGTCGAGACGGGCCTATCCGGCATGCCAACGGCCTTTCTCGCGACCTACGGGGAAGGCACACCTATTATCGGGACGTTTGCGGAGTACGATGCCACGCCGGGGGATTCACAGAAACCCGTCCCTCATGAAGAGCCGGTGCATCCGGAGGCGGCCGGCTATGCGGATATGCACAACGGTCTCGGCGTCGGCAGTATCGGTGCCGTCTGTGGACTGAAGCGGGCCATGGAGGAACACGGGATCGGGGGAACGCTCAGGCTGTTCGGAACGCCTGCCGAGAAGATCACTGTAGGGAAGCCATATCTCGCTCGAGACGGCTACTACGACGACCTCGATGTCGCCATTGCCTGGCATCCACGACCATACACGACCGTCGAGAAAGGTCACGGTCCGTCGCCGTGTCGAGAGTTCATCGTTGAGTTCGACGGCGAATCGTTCTACAGCGCGAAACCGTGGCACGGCAACAACGCCCTCGACGCGACGACCCTGATGCGTAACACCATCAGCTTTGCACGCCAGCGGTTCGATCCCAAGAAGTTCGCCTCGATCAGTGATATGACCGCCAAGGGCGGTTCCCATCCGACGAGCCTGCCGGGGGAGACACAGTCGTGGATCACGACACGGGCGGTCGACCTCGAAACGCTCGATCGGGTCGAGGAGATCCTTCGGCGGTGTTGTGAGGCCGCCGCGACCGTGACCGGATGCGACGTCGATGTCCGGATCACGTCGGCGGTTCGACCATGGCTGAACAACGAAGCACTCGCGGATCTGGCCTACGAGAACTTGGAACTCGTCGGGCCGCCATCGTTCACCGACCTGGACAAGGAGTTCGGGCGGGAGATTCTCGAAAACCTCGGTGACGAGCCGATGGCAAACCCCTACGATGAGGAGTTGACCGATCCGGATAGCGATCCGACGAGTGATTTCCTCGGCGGCGCCGACGATGTCAACGAGTTCTGCTGGCACGCCCCGACCTGTCGGATCTATGTCGCCTACCAGTTCAAACAGCACTACGAACGGGGATACCCCAGTTGGGCATCGGCCGCGCTGGCGAAGACAAACGTCGCTCACGAGGCGCTCACGACCGCGGCCAAGGCGATGGCCGGCACCGCGATCGATCTTCTCACCGATCCAACAGCGCTTGAGGCCGCCCAGTCGGAGTTCCGCTCCCGGACGGCCGAGCGCTCGATCGAACCACTCCTGTCCGCGGAGGCGACGCCACCTACCGAGGAGAGCATCCCGCCCTTCTATCCAGAAGGTTGGGAACCACCCGTAAACGTCGGATAAGGTGAGGGAAACCGACAGGAAACTGGATTCTGTACCGTCACTCCTCCATCTCCTCAATGAGGTCATTAGCGTCGGTCAGATCAGCCAACGACTTGCCCTGTGCAAGTCCATCGAAGATCCGTTGTTCCCGTTCGTCGACACCGGCAGTCAATTCGATTGCCTCAGCGATTCGTGACTGAGGGACAAACAGAACGCCATCCCGATTGCCGATCGCAACGTCGCCCGGAGTAACGACCGTGTTCCCGATCTGGACATCCACGTTGATGTCGCCACCGCGACCGTGCAGCCGAGTGGTTCGAGGACTTCGACCCCGAGCGTAGACCGGGAATTCGAGCCGTTCGATCGCCCGGGTATCGGTGATACTGCCGTCGATGACGGCACCGATGACGCCGCTGGCCTGGGCAGCTCGGGTCGTCAACTCACCCCACGGTGCGTGCGTGGTATGTCCCTCCATATCGACGGCGATCACATCACCGGGTTGTGCGATTTCAGTAATCTTGTGGACCATCGTTGAATCCTCGGGCGGAATCCGGGCAGTGACGACCGGCCCGACCATGTTCACGGTTGCCGTCGTGTCCATGAACTCGATAGCTGGTGACGCAAACCCGAAATGGAAGTGGTGGCCGATATCGTTCGGATTGACCGTCTCGAGCGCCTCGATCGCCGAGTCACGTGGCCTGTCAACGTTGCGCACGATCATAACCACCTCAATCACCTCGACGGTATTTAACCTAATACAGGCTAAGTCCCCTTCCTCAAAGAGCGAGCCATAGGCGAGCGAGTAGGGAGGGGATACAGCCGTACGCTATCCCCGA
>JBDGPX010000060.1:0-8586 GCA_042219475.1 Halobacteriales archaeon | reverse complement strand
AATATCCTGATTCTGATAACTTCGGTAAGAGATCAACGTGGGGCTCGTTGTATCCGCTCGCCTTTCCTGACGGTTATCAGCAGGCAGAGGGTTCGTTGCATGACGACCAGCAGCCATGGCAGTCATCCACCTCCGGGGGAGCGACCGTCGGCTCCGTTCACTATCTCAACGCTCCGTGAACTGCTGGCCAACGATCGGCGTCGGGCGGTCATCGCCGCCGTCGCTGATCGTCACTGTGATGCGTTCACTCTGACCATCTCGTACTTCGACGACAATGTAGCCGGTCAGCTGGCAACTCGGCAGTTGATTCCAATCCTAACCGACATCTGAGCCATCCATCGGTATCAAAACTGCATCCGCAGTTGTCCGCGGAGGCGCTCACGCCTGTCCGTTCGACTGTTGATCGCTGAACGGCGGTTGGGCGTGTTCGGGTGCCGCATCGGGTAGCGCGATAATGTTCCCACGGCCGACACTGATCTTCTCGATCTGATCGGCGTCCTCCATCCGGGAGAGGATCCGACTCACCGTCGCTTTCGACCACTCGGTTTCATCGACGATGTCCGACTGCTGCAGCCGGCCGCCGTGCTCCTCGAGCAACGCCAGTACCCGATCCTCGTTCGTTAATGGCCTCTCCGTTGTGGGTGGGCCGGAGGCATGTTCTGCTGTTTCGACACCGTCACCGTTGGTCGCTATCGCCTCAGCATCAGTATCATCCGTCGGTAGGTCGATCGGAAGCTGATCGCGAGCCAGCCATCCGCCGATGCCGAGGATAACGACGATGAGACCGCCGATCAGCAGCCACCGTTCCCACCCGGTCGGAACCCAACTGAGCGGCCGTTCGGCACCGTCATCGACGCCGTCACCATCGGTGTCGGGATCTGTCGGATTCGTCCCGTATCGATCCACCTCTGCGCCGTCGGATAGCCCGTCACCGTCGGTATCCGGCACGTTCGGATCGGTCCTGTAGGCGTTGATCTCCGCGCCGTCGTCGAGGCCATCGTCGTCGGTATCGGCGCGGGTTGGATCGGTCTGGTGGAGCTCAACCTCGCGTCCATCGCCGAGTCCATCCCCGTCGGTGTCGACTTGCGTCGGGTTGGTGTCATAGGTCAGCAACTCCAAGGCATCGTTGAGACCATCGCTATCGGTGTCTGCCGCGTTCGGATCGGTCTGGTGCGTTTCGACCTCGCTCATATCGTCGATCCCGTCACCGTCGGTGTCGGCCTGGTTGGGATCGGTCTGATAGGTGGTGAGTTCGACGGCGTCGTTGAGGCCATCGCCGTCGGTATCGGCCCGATTAGGATTCGTCCCGTGCTCGCGGAGTTCGGCTGGATCGCTGAGCCCGTCACCGTCGGTGTCGGCCTGGGTCGGATCGGTCATATAGTCGTTTACTTCGGTACCATCGCTGAGGCCGTCGCCGTCAGTGTCACCAGTCTGTGGGTCGGTACCGTAGGTGGTCAACTCCAGGTTGTCGTTGAGTCCATCGCCGTCGGTGTCGCTCCGATCGAAGGCCGTGCCGAGCTGTATCTCGCGGCGATTGGTTAGTCGGTCTCCGTCGACATCCCCGTCTTTCTGGAGGATGTAAATCGGTAGCGAGGCCTCCGCCGTTTCGATCTGGCTGAGCGTATCCGGTGCGAGCACGACACGGAGGTCCTGGCGACCGAGTAACTCCTGTGGCCAGCGATCGAATTCGAACGTTATCGATTGGGTACTATTCCCTGACAGGATCGTCGATCGACAGGCGAGTTCCTGTTGGGTGCCGTTTGTTACCTGACGTGTCGAGAGACAGAGGTTGTAGTGACCCTCGCCGTCGCCCGTCGCCGTCGAAATGGTCGCGGTGATCCGGAACGGTTCGGATGCCCACCGGAACACCGTCGGACGCCGATCGTCGAGGATGCTCCCTCCCTCGATGCGGAGGTCGGTGATTCGAATCTCCTCTTGGGCAGTCGTCGGGACGACGGCTCCGCTTGCGATGAGACTGATTATAAGGAGGGCTCCTGTGAGGTAGATGGATCGCGACATGGCCGGACGGACACCCCATCCCGTGGGATATCCATGATCCGGACTGATATCGGATTAGCATTATGGCCGATTGGCCGATATCCTCCTTTTGAACGGAATGGACGGTAAAAGACCGGGCCGGGACGACCGACTGTCGCCGATGTTATCGTCGGGCCGTCAATTTCCCCTGTTCGTCCGGTTCGAGTACGGCATCGAACAGTGAAGCCAACGCGTTGACCGTCTGATCGCTGTGGGCCGCCGGATCGATATGGAAGTGTCCGAACCCATCCATCGCGACGATTCGATCGGTCATCAGATTCAAAAACCGGTAGGCTGGCTCCATCTCGACGTACTGCAACAGCGTCGTCAGCGAGCGTACACAGACGACGGTCGTCTCGGCGGGTGCCAGTTCTTCCGGCAGTTGACTGAGTTCGATCCCGATCTTCGTCAGATTGCTTGGGGAGTCGACGTGTCTGACGGTGACGGAGTCGTGCTCGCTCCGAGTTGTGCGTCGGTCAGGAGAGGGTGTCGCATCGATCAGAACCGCCTGTTTGGGGGGGCGTTCGGTGGCTTCGGTCCACCAGTCGGCACGGTTCAGCTGATTTGCGTTGAAGAGCAGGGAGACTGCGTTGTACTCCTGCTGGGATTCGATCGGGAAGAATTCCCGACAACCCTGATGGCCGCCGTTGGTTAGCGACCGTGTGAACAGGAGGACGTTCTGGACATCCTCCATTGGACGTTCCGGATGGCGGCGGTGGATGCCGTCAAAGCGATCTGATTGTGTCGTCCCGGCCATACCAGTACAGCTGGTGTATTATGATAAAAACCCGTATCACCGTCTCGTCGTGTTCCGATTGGCGCGGACACTGTTGTAGACTGTTTCAAGATCCTATTTTTTCGTCCGCCATTCGGGGAATCCTCAACTCTCTACATCTCGGCTGAAACGCTCTGAAACTGATGGTTCCGATCGTGAAACGATCCGAAACGATCCATCGATGTCGAGCGGTTATCGGGTCGTCGCTGGAATGCTCACGATCGCCCGTCCGTAACGGTCCAACGGGGATGTGACCGGGTGATCGATGCATGAAACGGTCCGGGGCGGTCATGCCGTAATCACCGATCCGGTGGATTGACGTTGTCACCGCCATCGAGCCGCCGGATGAGAAATGGTTGGTACCCTTCGTGGGCGAGGTCCATCGCGCCGATCCACCAGTTCCACCGTTCAACGAGATCGTAATCATCGGGCGCCTCGGAGAGATTGGCGATGATGACATCGACCGTCAATCTACTATCGTGATCGGCTCTGTATTTGCCGGAGTCATACAGGTCGCCGGCTTGCCTGACGACGACGCGCCGTTCGGTAGCGGTCGCACCGAAGACCTTCTCCAACCGGATCGAGAGCAGCTCGCGATTCATGACATGTCTTTCTGCATCCCCTCAAACCGCCCGATTACTGATCGCTTACCGGATAGTGTTCCCAGCTGTCACAGAATCTACGGCGCCGGGCCTGTTCAACATGCCGGCTATCGGTCGGAATCCTACTGAAACCGGGTCAACAGCGCGTTTCGATGTGCTTTTCCCGCCTGCACGACTGCCATCGAGCATGGCAACCTTTCAGGTCATCGTCGGGGATCCCGAGACGGGGATGACCCATCAGTTCGAAGTCGAAGATCAGGCCGCAAACCGATTCGCCGGGAAAGAACTCGGCGATACGGTCGACGGGAATGCCGTCGGGCTCGATGGTTATACCCTTGAGCTGACTGGGGGTTCCGATAGTACCGGTCGACCGCTCCGACCGGCTGTCGCCGGCAGGGCGCTTCGGGATGTCCTCCTTGAGGAACGGACGACGGGCTTTCGTCCATCCCGTGAGGGTGAACGGAAACGGGTCAGCGTCCGTGGTCGGGAGATCTCCGATGCCGTCTCTCAGATCAACGCTAAAATCGTCGAACGCGGCGATACCCCCGTTGATGAATTGCTCAATCCGGATGCTGACGACGCCGATGATACCGATGCGGATGATGCGGAGTAACGGCCGGTTCGCTTGATTACCATTCATCCGATTTCTCCTCTCTTCGATGTCACATCGCGTTGCCAGTGATCACGCGTCGGTCGATACCGTTCGTGGCACGCTGGCCAGACAAGGAGGCACACACCGCCTACGGATCGTGTTCCCCGCCGAGACGGCAGAACGATTTCCGACCGGCGAAACGATTCGGTTCGTTATCGACGGCCACACACGACATGCCCACGTTGATCTCGATATCGAGGGCTGTCCGGAGATCCGCGGGGCGTATGATACCCCCCGTTTTGCCCGTGAACAGGAAGGCCCCAACCGACTCGCCGAGTGGATCGATGCTACGGGGCTCACGCTTGGCCGCGCCGTTTTAGTCGATGTTATCGTCGACGATGTCCAGTATGGTCTCCGGGAACCCGGCGAACGGGCCGTCTATACGGCCGTCGATCCGCCGTCGAATGATCTGACGGACATCGCCGCCGATCTCGTCGGCGACGATACCGCGACCGACCAGTTCGAGTGAGTGCTCTTTTTTCGAGGACCGACGAACAACCAGTAATGGATCGATCCGATCTGGCGGCGTTTCTAGCCGGCGAGCGATCCGATGAGGTGGCGTTCTTCCTAAGCGAGGACGTGGTTTCGGACCCGGACTCGCTCGGAGAGTATGCAGTCGATGGGGGCGTGTTGCTCGTCGTCGATGGTGAGCGGGGACGGCGTCTCTTTGGTGATCTGACGGGAGCGGACGCGATGGGGTTTGCCCAGACGGCGATGGGCCGGACGGGCTCGATCGATGACGATCTCACCGGCGGAGCCTGTCCTGACGGACCTGGTGATGAACATCGCGTTCGGATCGTCTTTGCGTTCGCCGAAGAACAGAACGATGAGGTGGACGGGATCTACTCGGAGGGTGACGTCATCCATGCCTACGCCCAGTGTGCCTGTGGCGCTGCCTACTCCGATCGGTGGCTCGTTGGCGGTGATGGTGATGGCGCCGACGGCGGGACGTGATCCGGAATACGCGACCTGACAGGGTCACTGACCGGCGTAGACGAAGAAATACCCCCCAATGACGCCGACGATCGCCCCGGCGACATAGGAAACCGTGGTCGTCGTTACGTCCGCGGCGGCGAACATCGTCCCTCCGACGGCCACGACGCCGAAGATAACGATCGAGGCGAGGAGGAACCGACCGAACCGTCGGAGGGATGACGGGAGCGTGACCATTTGACGGATTCAGGCGGTGTCCGTGTTCTCGACCGGGTCGCTCGTCGAGTGCTCGAAATCCAGCGCGTGAAACGCCTCTAAGATTAGCCGCCTGGCGGTCGTCCCCTGGCTGGTCCAGTGGTGGGCATAATCGAGCATGTCGTCGTAGATCCGTGGCTTACATCCAGCCGCTTTCGGGTGGCCGCCGCCGTTGACCTGGCGGGCCACCTCGTGGCACCGCTCGAACGCCTCGGTCCCGCGGATGCTCGCGCTCCCGGCGGGTTTGACGATCACCGACGCGTCGGCGCCCTCCTCGCGCATGGCCTCGGCCACCTCGTTTTGGGAACACCGCCCATATGTAACACCGACGGTGATCGGGCCGATCTCGTGATAGCTTGCCCGACGGACCGCTCGTTCGATCAAGTCCCGTTTGAGGACTCGCCGTTCGTCGAGGAACTCTCGGACCTCATCAGGAAAGTCGACCCCGTGTTCACGGACGGTGGCGATATACTCCTCCGGATCCACCCAGACGGCGTAGTCGGCGAGATCATCGCTCCGATCGTCCGCTTTGATCCAGAGGTCGTGATCACGGGTCACGGCCGCCAGCTCCTCGAGATACGCGGGGAGGTCGGTATCGAGGGCCCGGACTGCGACGTCGGCGGTACACTCCGTTTCCGAATCGCCGACGACGAGGTCGGCCCCGGTCGCCCGAACGGCCGCAGCGACGTCATCCTCCCATTGATGATGATCGAACCAGCGAACGTCGCTGCCCGTCTCGATGAGGCGCTCTAAGTGCTCGACGACCGCTACCTCGTCTTCGGTGTCCGGACAGAGGTCACAGACGAACACGTCCACGCCGTCTTCGCCGAACTCCGCGGCGCGGCGTAACCCCTCATCAAGTTCGTGTGGTCCTGCCGGGATGAGTGCTCCCTCGCCGCGGGCTTCCTGGATAATCGCCACACAGGCCAGGCCGTCAGCGTCCGGATCAGCAACCACGAGGACCGAGGTATCTTCGGCTCGTTCGCGGATCTCCTTATCGGCTTGTTCCTCCTCGATCGTATCGGGAATAAAAAACCCCTCCCCGGGAAGCAGTGACCGTCGTTCCGGCGGGAGTGTTGTATCGTCGATGACCCAATCTTGCATGGCCAGCTACTGGAGGACGAGCACAAAGAAGGGCGTGGTTTCTCCGGTCGAGCGCCAGCGTGTTGGATCCCTTCGATCGTGCCGCGCTCGTTCCATTTATAGCAGGTTCACGGCGAAAACCCACGGCTTGGATGAAGCTGGATTGGGATGCAGCTGACAACTCTGAGCCGATCTACAGGACAGTAGCAAGCCAACTCTCCAATGATTAAAATCAATCAACTCCAGCGTGTAAGTAGCTCCACATCAGCCACAAACGGCAGGTGTGGCGGGGTCGTGTCAGCCGCCCACAACAGCGAGAACGGTTGACCGTGAAACCGTGACAGGATGATGGGAAAGACGTTCCGAACCAACGCTTTGACGTTGGGTACATCTGGTGCCGAACCACGTCATGTGGGTGAGCAATCCCCTGCTCACTCCCTGCACCGCTTCACCGGGAGTTGCACGGCTTCAGCCCTGTCTCTTACCCACAAGTGGTGCCGCCAGCGGAGACTGGCTCAGTGCCAGGAGACGACGAGAGCACCGCGATTCGGCGGGTCGAACCGATTTTAGCTGTGAGCAGAGACCGGTTCAACCACCCCTCGTGACCAAGAGTCTCCTTGGTACCACGTCCCGGCCTGTCTGATCCGATCAGAGACCACCGCCGAGAGCGGTCGAAACGCCGTTCTGAATCATCACGGACTTATCGGTAAAAGACAGGAGTTCACTCGTGGGTGGCTGACGATCCCGATGATCCTTGGCCGAACGATTATGCATCTAGGGCGATCCAGATAGGGGCGATGACGGCTGCGCCTGATCAGTCGCCCGATGATACGACGCTGCTGACGATCGAGGACATCGAGCGTCCGCTTACCGAGAATCACGCCGTGCTCTGGACGGTCGTCATCGTCTCGACGGTGTTCGATATTCTGACGACGATGGTCGGCTTGAATCTCGGATTCCATGAGGGTAACGCGGTCGCGCGGGCATTTATTCAGACCTACGGCACCCCCGGGATCGGCCTTCTCAAATTCGTTGCGCTGGTCGGGATGGTGATCGGCTGGGGGACGCTCTCCGACCGGCGGGCTACCGCACTGCTCGCCGGGTTCGCGGTCGCGTCCCTGGTCGTCGTTGTACTCAATGCCTTGACCCTCGCTTCGGTGTGACTCCCCGTCGATCTTGCTGCTATCGAGCGATTACTCCTCGCCGGTGAGTTGGCGGACCGTCAGTACCGGTACCGGACAGGTCCGAACCACCCGCTCGGCGACGCTGCCGATCAGAAACCGGTTTTCGCCGTGCCGACCGCGTGTTCCGGTCGCGACGACATCGATGTCCTCCTCCCGGGCGTACTGGCAGATCTCCGCGGCCGGCCGGCCCGTTCGTACAACGGTCTCGACCGAACCGCTGGCACGGTCTTCGACCATCGCGAGAGCCTCCTCGCCACGGGTTTCGAGTGCCGATCGGAGTTCCCCCTCGACTGATTCCGGCGCGGATTCGATCTCGCCGGCCTCGATGACATACAGCGCGTGGACCGTCGCCTCGAACCGTCCGGCGAGGTCTAACGCGACATCGACGGCGCGTTCGACGCTCTCGGAGCCATCGGTCGCGACGACGAGGCTCTCGATCATATCCGGTGTATCGATCGTCCGCTGGTAAAGTGCTACGGGTCTCGTTGGGCGTTCGTCGAGGCGGCTCGGAGCCTTTTTTGTCCCCGCGATGGATTTCACGGCTATGTCCCCACCGGCCGCATCCCCGACGATCGAGACCGTCCTCGCCCCAGTCGACGGGAGCGAGGCAGCCACGATGGCGGTGGAGTACGCCGTCGCGATCGCGGCCAAATACGATGCCACGGTTCACCTTCTCTATGTTCTTAGCGAAGAAGCGCGACGCGGCTTAGAGTCCGACACTCTCGATGATGAGCGGTTTGCCACCCAGAGCAAGGCTGTCGTCGACTCGTTTCACGATATCGCGGACGACGTGTCGGTCCCGGTCACGGAGTCGTCGGCGTACGGCTTCTCACAGACGCGCAAGCTTGTCCATCCCGGGAGCGTTATCCTTGACTCCGCCGAGGAGGTCGGGGCCGATTTCATCGTCTTGCCCCGTGAGTCGATGCGTGAAGAGCCCGGTGATGTCCTCGAAAAAGCCGCCGAGTACGTTCTGCTGTACGCCAGCCAACCGGTCCTGTCGGTATAACGGCCCGATCGGATTCACTTTTCCATCTTTAGTCAGCGAGGGAATCCGGGCCTGCAGGC
>JBDGPX010000025.1:0-8869 GCA_042219475.1 Halobacteriales archaeon | reverse complement strand
GTCCGTCGTGGGCTTCGACGGTCTCGTTGACCGACTTGTTGAACGAGCCGCGTTTTCCGATCGAGACGTACCACGTACCGTCTTGCTGTTTCGTCACCGTTGGTTTGTGGCCACACCGGACGGCAATCCGTGCGATGTCGTCTTTGAGCCGGTCACTTTTCGTCCAGAACTTCCCCAGGCCTTCTTTCGACCACTGGCCGTCGCCTTCGGTCAGCGTCTCCAAGAGTGGCCCAAGCAGGGTTGCATCAAGTTCGAACACCCACTCAGGGAGGTGTTTGTTCGCATAACCCTTCCCACAGTGTCGTTCGAGCCAGTCGTGAAGGAGTTGGTTCGAGAGAGTAAAGCCACGGTCGTCGGTACTGTAGTTCAACTCCATCCGATCGAGCAAGGAGCGGATGGTCTCACGGCCATCCGTATCGGATTGATGGAGCGTGATACTGCCGGCCTTGCTGTTGAGACTGCCCTCGGTGACGTACCAGCCAAGGAACTCAAGCCAGTCTGCCATGTCGAAAGAGAGCGGCGTCTCCCGATGCCGAGGGGCGTATTTTAGCGAGATAGCGTCCGCATGTTGATCGATGACATCCCGGTGCTCCCGATAGACCGCGACCGGGAGGAGGTACTTGCCGACCTTCTGTTCGAGTCCCATCGCGGCCGAGGACCCGCGAATGAGGTCCAGCCGGTCCTCGACCGCCTCAGGCATGCGGTGCCTGAACGCCCGCAGGTCCATCCCGGAGTGGATGACCACGTGTCCGCGGTCGATGTCGTCGACCAGACTGAACGACGCCGGCGTCCGGCCGGCCATGGGTTCGTGTATCGGGAAGACAAAGCGTTCGGACCGGGAGATATCCCGATATTCGTTGAACGTGAAATCATCCGGTGTGAGATCGTCCCAGCCCCGTTTCTTTGATGTCAGAAAACGGTGGTTTTCGGTGACTTTGAAATCGTGGGTTAGGCCGTCGATATGATGCAGTTGCCCGTAGGTGTTCTCGTAGGCATGGGTCTCGGTGACTTCCGTCACGTCACACTCGAACGTCTCGGGATCAAGTGTGTAGATCTCATCGCCGACCTCGATATCGGTGATAGACCGCACACCCGACGGTGTCATCACCTGAGTGTCTCCACTGAAACAGGCCAGGTCGAGAACGGAGACCATCTCGCGAACGCCCGTAATCGGGTCGAAGACGGCCCCGCCCTCGAAGTCCTCGGCCTCCTGTTGGCCCTTCGATGGGAGGGCGAACTCGCCGTGAGCTTTATGCAGGACATACATGTCGACGGCGTCACCGGGGGTCGTGGCGTCCTCGAGCTTACAACCGACGAAGGTCGCGACCTCCTGCCAGAAGGGAATGATCTCCTGTTTGCGGTCGATCTCGACACAGAGCTCGACGTCCCGCAGATTGTACTCGAGCAGCCGTTCGGGATCCTGCTCCCAGAGGTCGCCGATGTCGCCGATGTAGCGCTCCTTACCGATGCCCAGTTCCTGTTCGGCGACGGCGTCCAGCCGGTAGGAGTCGAGCTCGGAGAACTGGGTACGCTGGTAGGCATAGAGCAAGTCGAAGACGACCCGGCCCTTGATGTTCGGCCCCTGCCAGTCGGACCGCCAGACCTCAAAGACCCGTGAGAGGCGATCGGGATCGAGGTCATAATCGGTCGTGGGATCGAGCTCTTCGAGCCGGTCGAGCAGATAGGGGGCGTCGAAATCCGAGAAATTCCAGCCGGTTGCGATATCTGGATCGGTCGTCTGGATATACCCGATAAACGCGTCGAGCATCGCCGCCTCATCATCGAAGGCCCGTACGTCGACGGTGACATCCTCGTCAAGGAGGTCGTAGTGTGCCAGGGACTCGGGGCTGGGCACGTCGCCCTCGGGGGCGTTGTAGAGCCAGGCGATGTACTCGTCGCGATAGCTGTCGTGACTGGTCAGACAGACGATCGGCTCCTCGCCGTCCTCGGGGAAGCCCCGGCGGTCGTCGACCTCGATGTCGAAGGTGTTGATGCGGGGCTCGGCGGTGACCTCAGTGGGCTCGAGTTCGGTATGGGGGATGTCGATGGCATCGTCCTCGCCGCGGCGCTCGGGGACGCGGACGCCGCTGCGGATGTCCTTGTCGATGAGTAGGCGATTGGGGAAGAGAATGTCGGCCTCGTAGTGGTCGAATCGATCACGGATCTCCCCGACATCGCGGGGCGTCCGTGTGTAGATCTTCGTGAGTTCGGTCCCTCGGATGCTCTCGAAGCCGTCCTCGGTGCCTGTGATCACGTCGTGATCGAGTTTCTCGTCGGTCAGCTCCTCGGTCGGCGCGTAGAAATAGGGCCGGAACTCATGGACACGGATGTGCTCTAACTCGTTCTCGGGGGTCCGGCCGAAGACGTGGAGGATGGGCCGTTCGTCGGCACCGCTGCCGACGATGGTGTAATCGACCTGGAAGACGGCGATTGCGACCTCGCCGGTCGGGTCGGGATACCGCGCCTCGTCGACATCGACGACGTCCGCCCGGTGGCCGCCGTTGCCGGCGACGGCTTGGGCCTCATCGACCGGGTGTGGGGCCTCGACACCGCCGTCGCCAGCGTCGGCATCGAACTCCCCGAGTTCCCGTTGGGTCATGTTGATCGCCGTTTGCGCGCCCGCACAAAAATACCCGCGGTCGCGGTCCAGCCGTAGATGACGAGATGGCAAACGTGGCGTCTGACGTAAGACCTATATTATTGCTATGTTATACCATGCCACAGCGTGACGACTATGTCCGATTCCGCGAATTCGCGCCAGACGGAGGTGCCCAGCGTCGGAACCGACCGCCCCGATCGCGCGGAGGCGATCGAGGCCTACGAGACGGGCGAGGCGACCGTGCTCTATGACGCACGGAACCCCCTCGCGTGGATCGAATCGACGTTGACGGTGCCGATCGACGATCACGTATAACCCCACCAGACAACCGGATCCCATCCGTTTCGGTCGCGTGTGACCCGCGTCGTCGCCCGCTACGCGACACCGAACCCTTCTTTTTATCAGCGTGGCTGGCTCAGTCCGTGGCCCGCGACGATCGAGGGCGTGCGGATGGCCCTTCGGGACAGCCCCCAGGTCCCAGCGTCCCGTCCGAATCGGACGCCCCGACGGCACTCAAATGGAAGTTCTGGCAGCTCGTCGTGGTGTTTAACGTCGCCCTGCTGGCGAGCTCGATCGGGGTGATGCTGATCGGCTTCAGGGGGCGGTTCCGGACGGGGGGAGCGAGCCTGCTGGGCGGCCTCGTCCTGTTCGGGATCGGATGGTATCGGTATCGGGCGATCCGGCGGAACGCCTAACCCCGCCGGGACGGTAACAGGACGTATGCGAACCGTCGAGGACGAGTCGGGGCGGCGTTATCTCCTGGTCAAACAATCCAAGGAGGCCGGTCGCGTGCGGGATCCGACGACCGGCGAGGAACGCCATCTCCCTACCGAGGAGCTCACCGTCGTCGAGGGAGAGTCACCGCTGGAGACCGCCGCCAGCGGCGTGCCGTCCGCCGTCCGTCGGGTCCTCACGGCGGTCCATGACGATCGATCGCTCGGGCTCCTGATCGAGATCGTCGACCGCGGACGGATGTCGATCCGGACGCTGCTCGCGGAGTACGACCTCTGTGAGAGCGACCTCCACGGCCTGTTGGCGGAGTTTCGGGCGGCCGGCCTGCTTGAGGAGACCCGCGTTGCCGGCGAACGGGGCTACGCGCCGACCGACCGCGCGATCGATGGGATCGGGATACTGCTCAAGGACCGAAGGCTGGGGGAATTCGAACCGGATCCGACGGACGAAACGCATCGACACTAATGGTCGACAGCGGGTGTGGTGGGTCCGTGGGTGCGGATCCAGCTCAGGCCGGCAACTCGATGTCGGTGTCGTGCTCGCGACCGATTCTCGATCGGTTGGTCGTCGCGTCCTTCTCGACGGTGATGAGATCGTCGGCCGCACCGACCAGTTCGGTGTCGTGGCTCACCACGATGATCTGTTCGACCCCGAGGTCACGCATCGACTCGACCAGCTCGATCAGCTGGGAGACGTGTCCCGAATCCAGGAAGACCGTCGGTTCATCTAAGATCAACGGCGGCATCGGCGCGCTGCCCTCGATCCCCTCGGCGATAAGGCGATAGATGGCCGTCCGGAGACTCAGGTTGAACAGCGCCCGTTCGCCGCCCGAGAGCTGTTCGGGATCGAGTGCCTCACCGTCCTTCTGATAGACGGTCAGTTCGTAATTGGCGTCGAGTTCGATCCGGGCGTAGGCATCGTTCTGGTAGACGAGGTCGAAGACCTCGTTGAGCAGGCGTTCGAGGCTCGCGATGTTGCGCTGGCGGAGTTCGGCGCGGAGATCGGCATACATCGACTGCAACCGATCAGCCTCCTCGTGGAGCGATTCGAGCGATTCGACGCGGGTTTCGAGGTCCTTCCGGCGGTCGCGGAGCGATGACAGCTCCTCCAGTTCGTTCTCGACGCCGCCGATCCGGCTCTGGAGGGTGTCCCGTCGCTCGTTGAGCTCGGCGAGCTTCTCCTCGACGTTCTCGAGGTACTCGGTCGCCCGTTGTTTGTCCTCACGGGCCGACTCGAGCCGGTCGTCATCGACGGCGTCAGCCAGTTCGTCCCGGCGGTCACGTTTCTCCTTGAGAGTTGACCGCCGGTCGTCGTTCCGCTCACCGAGCAGTGTCCGACGTTCCTTGAGCCGCTCGATCTCGGCTTCCCGATCGGCGATGGATGCGATCAGGTCCTGTAGCGTCTCGAGGCGATCGATGGTCTCGACGAGACCCTCACGCTCGGCGTCGAGATCGGCGATCTCCGCCCGGAGCTCCTCGACGGTGCTCTCGATGTCGTCGGCTTCCTCCCGTTTTGACTCGGCCTCCGCTGTGACATCGTCGAGGTCGGTCTTGAGATCGGCGACCCGTTGGCGTTTGTCCTCGATGGTCGACTCCTTCTCGGCTAGGAGCGTCTCGACGTTCTCCCGGGTGGATTCGAGTTGTTCGACGGTCCGTTCGGTTTCCCGGAGTGATTCGGCCGTCTCGATCCGTGTTTCGACGGTCTCGATCTCCGCATTCAGCTCCTCGAGATCGGCCTCCAGTTCGGCGAGTCGTTCGCGGTCCGCATCGAGCGACTCGACGTGTGGCGAGTCCTCGACGGGCTGTCCACACTCCGGGCATTTCCCGGCTTCGAGGAGTTCCTCGGCCTGTTCGATCTCGTTGCGGGTGGTCTCGATATCCGTCCGGAGTTCGGTACGCCGGTCCTCGAGCGCCGCCAGCTCCGTTTCGAGATCGTTTCGGTACTCTTCGGCCTCGCCGAACGCGATCGGAGCATCCTCGAAGGCCGCTCGGTGCGCTTCGATCTCGGCGTCGAGGTCGGCGAGGCGCTCCCGGCGCTCGGAAACAGTCGTTTCATCCTCCTCGATTTCGGCCTCAAGGGCCGCGATCCGCTCGCGAAGCTCCTCGGCATCGGCGTCGAGGTCGGTCGCTTGCTCCCGCAACGTCTCGACCTCGTTGGTGCGCTCGGTCAGTTCGATCTGTCGGTCCTGGAGGCAGGACTCAAGTTCCGTTTCTCGGGATTCGAGTTTCTCGATGCGGGTTTCGATGGTCGTCTCGTCGGCGGTGTCGAGATCGGTGTCGGCCAACAGCGTCTCGCGGTCCTCGCGAAGCTCCTCGATGGCGGTACGGTGATCCTCGATCTCCGCTTTGATCTCGTCGCGTTCCCGCTCGGTCTCGCTGATCGCCTCCCGGAGCTCCTCGATGTCGGCCCTGAGCTCCTCGATCTCGGATTGTTTCTCGCGATGGGTGTCGATGATCTCTTCGGCCTCCTCGAGGGTGGCTTCGGCCTGCTCACGGTTGGCCTCGAAGCGGTCGATCTCCGCCTCGACATCGGCCAGATCGGACTGGAGGGAGTGAAGTGTCGCCTGGAGGTCTTTGTCCTCCTTGGCGGCGATCTGGGTTTCAAGCTGGTCGAGGTTGCCTCGACGGTTCTCAAGGACGTCCTCGACACCGAGCCGGGCCTGGCTAGCGCGTTCGCGGTACTCCTCAAGGGTGCCCAGCTGGAGCAGGTCATCGAGCATCGCCTGCCGGGACTGGGGCGTCGCGTTGATGAGTTTGTTCACCTCCCCCTGGCGGACGTAGGCACAGTTGACAAAGGCCTCATCGTCCATCCGCAGCAGATCGCTCACGTAGCGACGAACCTCACGGGCGCCTTCGATGGTCTCCTCGGCGGTTTCGAGGACACATTCGGCAGTCTGTGCGCGGTCGTCGGTTCGCCGGATCCGCCGGCGAACGTGATAATCGCCGCCCCCATGGGTGAACCAGAGCTCGACGACTGTCTCGTCCGCCCCGTTCGTGATGATCTCCTCAAGCGTTCCGTCGAGGGCGCGCGAGCCATAGAGGGCGAAGAAACACGCCTGCAGGAGCGACGATTTACCGCTCCCGTTCAGCCCATGGATTACTGTCACGCCACGGTCAAGCTGGACATCGGCCTGATCGAAACACTTGAATTGCTCGAGCCGGACGCGGGTAAACCTCATAGATATTCCTCCATGGACGCTTGGTCGTCGGGCGCTTCGTCGTCCTCATCGATCGGTGTCGTGGTCGTTTCGGCCGATCGATCGGCTGTCCCATCGCCCGTTGTATCCGCCGTCGGATCCGATGGGGTGCCATCGGCCGGCGCGGACGCAGCCGTCGACGGTTCGGTCGTGGCTGACCCGGCCGCCGATTCGCCATCCTCTGTTGAACTGTACGGCCCAGAAGTAGTACTGTCGGTGGTCATAAACGCCGAGGGGTCGTCTTCAAGGAGATCGGTCACGCGGTCTTTGACCTGTGCTCTGACGTTCGAATCGGCGACCGAGGACGATCGAACTGTTTCGTCGATCGCGAGGGCCGCCTCGCTCAACCCCATCTCACCGAGGCGTTCGCGGACGGCCTCGTCGGGATCGGCGAACCGGACCTCGGGGGTCGCGTCGGTCTCGAACTCCCGGCGATCGTTGACCCGGGCGATCAGGGCACCGCGGTCGGTCGCGAACTCTTCGACGCGGGCGGCGGGAACCTCCTCGCCGTCGCCCTCGAGAGTGACGATGACGACAGCATCCTCGACGTCCTCCTGGCGGATCCGCTCTTGGACACGGTCGATACCCTCCCCGGGACGCAACTCCAGATCGAGCAGGAGGAAGGGGCGGGTCTCGAGTCCCCGGCGTCGGATCGAGACGTCTCCACCGAACTCGACAATGTTGTACCCGCGATCGGCCCGTTCGCTGGCGTCGGTCCGTTCGGTCGAGCCACAGTAAGTAACCCAGGTTCCGTCGACTTCCGCCGTGTCCGGGGTGTGGTTATCCCCCAGCAACATCGCATCGAACGCGACCGATGATTCGGCGAGCACCGTTTCAGTCTCCCAGTCGGCGTGGGCAAACGGAGTGAACAGCCCGTGGGCGACCAACGCCGTGTGTTCGGCCTCGTCAGGAGGCATCTCGAAATCATACTCGAGGTCGGGCCGTTTGGAGCGGGGAACGAAATCAAGCCCGTAGAAGGCGACGTCATCGATAAGTGTGGGTGTAGCATCGAGCCGGGTCGCAAGCGAGAGCGTCTCGAAGAGATCGAGCCACTGCTGATCGCGGGTCCGTTCGTGGTTGCCGACGATCGCCAGAAAGGGAATGTCGGCGGCCTGGAGGTCACGGAGCACGGAGATCACGCCGTGAATGTCGGCCAACGACGGCGTCCGGTCGTGAAAGAGATCGCCGGCGTGGACGACGGCATCGACGTCGTCCTCGATGGCGTCCTCGATGACGGCCTGAAACGCCGCGAAGAAATCCGCCCGTCGCTCGGGCGAGTGATACTGCCGATACCCGAGGTGGGTATCGCCCGTGTGGATCACCCGCGTCATATACTCCGGTCTAATGGACGGGTGCCTAAAGCGGTTCTGAGACCGCGGTGGAAGTGAATTCGATCGACGCGGCGTCAGTCGGTGCCGATGTCGATCGAGTAGAGTCGTTTCCGGGCGTCGGCGAAGGAGAACCGTGAATCGACGACGCCGATCTCCTCGAGTCGAGTGATCGCATAGCGGACGGTACGTGGGGGCAGCATCGTCTCCTCGGCGATCTCCCCCTGGGTCAGGGTGTCGTTGTACTCAAGGACCTTGTAAACGAGCTTCGCGCTCGGGGGCAGGTCCGCGAGGGAATCAGCGAGATCGGAACGATCGACTGTGATTCCATCAGTCCCGGTTTCGGTATCGGTCTCCGCCACCTGATCGGGTGTTCCCATCGTATAGCATCTCTAGCGCATACAACGTGTTAATATTTCTTGTTTCGTAATATTACCATCAAGAATCGCACTATCGGACAGTCCATACGGCCGGCTGAGCCCGGTAACCCGAAGTCTCTTATGAACTACGCACCTAGAGATCTCCGATGACCGATGCGGTAGACGATGTCGATCTTCCTTACGACGATACCGACTCTCTCCAGGAGAAACTCGAGAAACTGAACGAGCATCTCGACACCCTGCAGGAGCAAAACGAGGAGATGCGGGACAAGCTCCTCGACGCGAACGCGGAAAACAACAAGTACCAACAAAAGCTCGAACGGCTGACCCACGAAAACAAGAAGCTCAAACAGTCGCCGCTGTTCGTCGCGACGGTCCAAGAGATCACCGACGAGGGCGTGATCATCAAACAACACGGCAACAACCAGGAGGCGGTGACAGAGGTTACTGACGAACGCCGCGAGGAGCTCGAGGCCGGCGACCGCGTCGCCGTCAACAACTCGTTGTCGATCGTCAAGACCCTCGATGACGAGACCGACGTGCGCGCTCGCGTGATGGAAGTCGAGGCGAGCCCGGAAGTCACCTACGAGGACATCGGGGGCCTCGAAGACCAGATCCGCGAGGTCCGCGAAGC
>JBDGPX010000024.1:0-8873 GCA_042219475.1 Halobacteriales archaeon | reverse complement strand
AGGAAGCCCCGCCCTCAGCGAGCGCGTCAGCGCGAGCAGGGCGGGGTAGTTCACTAGATTCGGATTTTCGTCACGACAGATCCTACCATCCGATCGTCGGCTGGAACGGATCGTATAGTCTATACCCCTGGTCATCTACGGATGGCGTATGATCGATGATCTCTCGCAACTGGGACTCAAAGGGTGGGTGTTGACCGTTCTCGGTGTGATCGCCCTGTTGTTGTTCCTATTAATCCTTCTCTATCCCGGGCCGCTGGCACTCTCGGACCGTGTTCCCTTCGCCCTGATTTTCGGTATTCCCGGCCTCATGAGCTTGATCCACATCAAGTACGAATATCTCGAACGGTGACGTCATCCAATACTGATTCTCTAATCCCGAGTATCCAGCTCCGATCGATACGGTTTTGATCCCCGATCGATTACCGTGGATCGTGACTGTTATTAACAATAAAAAACAAGTTAATAATATGCGTGACCGGGTGGGCTATATCGCGCCTGTGGTGTTGGCGGTCCTCTCGGTCGTCGGGCTCCAGGCCGGCGTCTCGCCGAAGGTCGTGACGATCGGCTGGATTGCCTTCTTCGCGATGGCGCTTGCGATTCCGCTTGGAACTCGGGCTGGCCAACGCCAACATGCTCGCCGGCTCGTCTGGGGCTACGGTCTTGCGAGCGGGGCGATGATCACGAGTGCCGCGATCTTTCTCCTTCCGAGTGCGATCAACTATCATCCACAGTTCGGGGGCCTTGGGGTCGCACTTGGCCTCTTGGTGGGGTTTGGGTCCCACACCATCGGCCATCGACTCACCCATCTCGATCTCCCGACCGATCACGCCGCGACGGCGTTGACGGCCCATGCCTTATCGGCCGGGATCGTCATCGGCGTCGTGTACGCCGGACTACCGGACCTGGGGTTGTTGCTCGGGGTCGCGATCGTCTCACACAAAGGACCAGCCGGCTACGCTGCCGCTCGCCGGTTAGCCGCGGAGAATAAGCCCGTTTCGGTCCTGCTTGTGCCGTCTGCTGGTGTCGGGATCACGGCGATCCTCGCCGGCTTGTTGACGCTGCCGGCCATCGCGATCTTCAACGCCGTCGTCTTTGGCTTTGCTACCGGTATTTTCCTGCACGTTGCACTGGATTTTCTCCCGCGCTGTGAACTCGGCGGCGACGTGTATGCGATCGCGTCGCTCTCCGAGCAGGCTCACGATATGCTCGATCGACTCCGTATCCACGCAGTCGCGAGTACGGGCGTTGGCGCCATTGCGGTGTTGTTGCTCTGGATCGCCGTTTACTGAGTGCTCAGGATCGATGTCTTTCGGTGTATAACCATCTCTTCAGTCAGTTGTATTCCCGCCAGCGGTATCCACAGTCTTTGCATTTGAAGAATCGAGTCGGTGGCTCGTCCGCCGAGGCGGTCTGTTTGATCGTATACCACGCTTCCCCGTGACCGCACTCCTCACAGGTCACGTCGTTCGCGGTCGGCTTCCCCTCGAAATTCATCCCCTCTTCGGTCTCGATCACGTCGTCGGTACTCTGGGATTCGGTCGAGGTATAGCGCTCGGCGAGGTCCTCGTCCTTCTCGACGACCGCCCCACAGTCGTCGTTCGTACACACCATCACGTCGCCGTCGGCTTGCATCATCGAGCCACAGTCATCGCAGAATTGCATACTTGATCGGTAGACACAGATTGGGGAGCGGGGACAAAAAAGCGCCCGGCATCCACGGGTGGCTTGAGCTCGGCGTTATTCGGCGTCGTCGGTCGCCTCCGGCTGGAATTGAAAGCCATCGTCGGCGTCGTCCTCGTCGACGACCATCGGACAGTCGACGACTTTGAAGTGATCGTCGTCAACCATTTCGAGGATCTCCGTTCCTTCGTGGGTGCAGGCGACAGCGGGGGGCGTATCGAAGAACCGACACCGATGGCAGGTGCTATCGGGGATGACCCTCACGTCACCATCGACATCCGGTTTTTCGTCGGGTGGATCGCCGACGGCGACCGGTTCGTCGCCGCTGCGTTCGAGTTCGGCCCACAACTGATCGCTGTCGATCTCGGTAAACTCCTGCTCATCGAAGCCTTCGAGCCCGATATCGTCGTCACCGCGGTTTTTGCGTCGTTCGTCGACCGCCTCGGCGAGTCCCGCGAGCGGTCCATCCCGATCCGCCTCGCCCTCCGATGGTTTGCCCTTGCCCTTACCATCATCCTCGCCGTCGGGTCCGGGTTCGTCGGTGACTCGTGGACCGATATCCTCGACAGTCGAGACCGACGAACGGCCGTTTCGTTCTTCCTCAGCATCCGAATCTCCGGGCTCCTCACTCATCGTCGTCACCCGCCCGTTTCGAGTTCGTTTGATCTGTCGACGATGTGTCATCCCCGCCGACGGTGTCGGTGGTCGGCACATCCGGCGTTGGGCGATCGTCCGTTTCGGTCAGCTCGGTGATGTCTGGGCGGTCGCCGAGGGTCTGTCCTTCGATGGCCGGCGGATCGCCAGTCCGAAGGAGGTTCGAGCGGAAGAACCGTCGCTTTTCGACGTCGCTGAACGACTCGGCGCAGTACGGACATCGTGGCTCCGTCAGTAGCGGAATGTCGATCGACTCCGAACAGGACTCACACTTCGCCGAGGTGATCCCCAGCTGCTGAGCGCTGGTGGCCAGTTTGTCGACGGCTGCCCGGTCGGCGTTGACGCCGGCCATCCGTCTGAGCTGTTCGCGGGTATCCAGGGTCGCCGATGCCAGTTGCCGCAGTTTGTCATCGAGGTCGTCGGTGGTGTCGGTGAGATATTCGAGGATGTCCTCGTAATTCTCAAAGCCGGCGTTCAGCCGGGAATCGATCTGTCTGACGGCCTGCTCGACGGCATCGACCTGCTCGGCGATCGATTCGATCTGCTGGCGGGCCGTCTCGAGGTCGTCTTCGATGGCGGGATGGTCATGGTCCAGTGCGGCCTTGGCGTCAGCCTCACGTTTGACCTGAATCACTCGCTCGCGGACGTCTTCGATTTTCGTATCGAGCTCCTCGTCGAGCCCCTCGATGTCGGACTCGATCGCGTCGAGGCGATCGGCGAGGGTCTCGACGTCGTCGTCTCCGACCAGTGGATGGGTCGCCAGCAATTCCCGAAGTAGCTCCTCCTCGGATAAGTCCTCAGCGGCGGCCGTTTGTGCGAGCCACTCGCTGATGCTCTCCGGTAGTCGAACCGAGACGGTCGACTCCGGTGTGGACTCTCGGGACACTTGTCGGATCGTTGGTCGGTCACTAACTTAAGACTTGGCGCGACGATCGATCCCGAAATCCCCCGAATACGCCGGCAAATAGCAGGTTCAGGCTATCGGATCTTCCGGACGTTACTGATGTCCAATCCGGCCTCGTGGATCTCGGTCTCGAACCGAACGATGTCCTCTTCCTCGATAACTGGGAGGACCCCGCGGAACTCCTTGACGACCATCGTTCGATCGAGTTCGTTACCGCCTGCCGACCACTCAAAGAGGATCGTCCCGTCGGTCGAGCCGACGAGCCGGCCGAACTCCTCGCTCGTCAGCCCCTCGGTATTGACGTGGACGAGGATCAATCCGTTCCACGAACGGGCCGCCTTCTGGAGGCCACGCACCAGCAGGGCGATATCCGACCACGAGAGGTGATCGTCGGCGAGGACGGTCAGATCGGAGAGCGAATCGATGAGGACGAGGTTGTTCGAGGCGTGTTCGTCCAAGCTGTCGCCCAATGCCTCGAGGACATCGTGGCGGTCGTCGCGGGCGCCCAGCTCGGAGATCGTCTGCCGTTCGCCTGCATACCACGACCGCGGTACCGGACTCATCTGGAAGTACTTCGAGGAAAGATCCTCATAGATGATCGCTTCCATGGCCGGGGTGACGATCTCGCCGTCGATCACGTCGGTTAACTCCCGCCGGAGCTCTTTTTTGTTGGCGGTAAAGGAGACATACCGGATCTCCTCGGGAATCCTCGCGTTCTCGTGGAGCGATCCATAGTGGAGATCGAACTGCGCCTCATCGGTCCGGGCGAGGCCGTTGATCACGGCCGCGGTGTACAGAAATTCACGGGCGCCGGCGCCGGCCTCGCCGGCCAACAGGACGACGGTTCCTGGCGGCGAGCCACCACCGATGATCCGGTCGAGACGGGAGACGCCGAACGGCAGCCGGTCCATGGCTCACACTCGGTCGCCGCGGGTTTACCGTTTACGCCGGTCGCTTCGGCGGCTCTGGACGATGCAGGCGTGGTCTGGCGGGACGGCTCAGCTGTCAGTGCCGTCTCGATCGATCGTGGCGCCCCGATTACGCGGTTCAGTGATCTGAACCTCACCGGCCACGTCGGCTGCGTCGAGTGCCATCTCGCCGGCCGTTCGTGCCGCGTCGGCGTGTTCGGCCGTCGTGACGCCGTAGACGGCCGGCCCCCAGGACGACTGGCCGACGCCACTGATCGCCGCCTCGTTCCGGAGTCGCTCGACGATCGTCCCCACGGGTGGCCGATAGACGCCGCCCTGTTCGTCGGCGTACCACGTCCCGTTGAGACGGCCGACCGCCTCGATTGCCCGGCCGAACATCGCCCGGTCGCCAGCCGCAATCCCCGGTAACAGCCGGCGGGTCACGACCGCGCTGATCTCGTCGGCGACCGCCGGGTCGGCACGCTCGACGATGCTTCGCATGCTCCGATCCTCGGCCTTGCCGCTCCGTCCCCGTTCGGCCGCCGGGAGCACGACCACGAACCGCCACTCCTCGGGCACGTGGTGGCGGGCCGCGACCGGAGGTACCTCCCAGCTGCCTCGCGCCGGGCGATCGGTCGTGAACCGTTCAGTGGGATGGCCAGCGTCCAGCACGAATCCGCCGGATTCGAAACAACCTACCCCAACCCCGCTTCGACCGCCACGGCCCAACTCAGGCGCGAACTGTCGGGGCATCGGATCGCGATCGTTGGCCGCCGCGACGGCGCTGGCAACGGCGAGTGCGAGTTGCGTGCCACTCCCGAGGCCGACGTGTCTGGGTAATTCCTCGATGACCTCGATGACCGCTCCGGGAACACCGAGCAGTTCGGCGGCCGCTTCGGCGTACGGCGCCGCGTCCGGGTGTTTACAACGGACGGTCTCGGCTGGCGTCGCCTCGATGACCACCCGCGGTGTCTCGATGGCGACCCCGAGTCCGCCGTAGAGCCGCTGGTGGGCCAACGAGAGGTTCAGGAAGCCGAAATGGAGCCGTCCACCGGTCGTCACCCGCACGCGCATGGTTCTACCGGAGTGATGGAATCGACCGGCCAAAGCCGTATCGCCTCCGGGGCCCTCGCAGTGGCTCGTCATCGACAACGACGACAGTTAAGAGGGCGAGTGTGCTATCCTCGATATATGAGCCAACAGGAGCAGGAGCGTCCCGACCCGCTCGATTTGGGGAAGGACGACGACCTCCCCAGTAGCGAAGTGACCGAGGGCGTCGAACGGGCCCCGCACCGGTCGATGTTCCGAGCGATGGGGTACGACGACGAGGATCTCGCCTCGCCGATGATCGGGATCGCCAATCCGGCTGCCGATATCACCCCGTGTAACGTCCACCTCGACGATGTCGCCGCATCCGCTTACGAGGGCGTCGACGAGGCCGAGGGGATGCCCATCGAGTTCGGAACGATCACCATCTCCGACGCCATCTCGATGGGGACCGAGGGGATGAAAGCCTCGCTCATCTCCCGGGAGGTGATCGCCGACTCCGTCGAGCTGGTCGCCTTTGGCGAACGCATGGACGGCCTCGTTACCGTCGCTGGCTGTGATAAGAACCTCCCCGGGATGATGATGGCGGCCATCCGTACCGATCTCCCGGCCGTCTTCCTGTACGGCGGGTCGATCATGCCCGGCAAACACGACGGCCGCGAGATCACCATCCAGAACGTCTTCGAGGGCGTCGGCGCGGTCGCGGAAGGCGAGATGAGCCCGGCGGAGCTCGATGAGATGGAACGCCACGCCTGTCCCGGTGCCGGCTCGTGTGGCGGGATGTTCACCGCCAACACCATGGCGTCGATCTCCGAGGCGCTGGGCTTTGCGCCGCTGGGGAGTGCCAGCCCGCCGGCCGAGGAGGATTCGCGCTACGAGGTTGCCCGTGAGAGCGGCGCGCTCGCGGTCGAAGCCATCGAAGCCGAACGCCGCCCCTCGGATATCCTCTCGCGGGAATCCTTCGAGAACGCGATCGCCCTCCAGGTCGCGATCGGTGGGTCGACCAACGGCGTGTTGCATCTGCTTGCTCTGGCCGCCGAGGCCGGCATCGATCTCGCGATCGAGGATTTCGATACGATCAGCCAGCGCACCCCGAAGATCGCCGATCTGCAGCCGGGCGGCGAACGGGTAATGAACGATCTCCACGAGGTCGGGGGCGTCCCCGTCGTCTTGAACGCGCTCTACGAGGCCGATCTGCTGTATGGCGACGCGATGACGATCACCGGCAACACGATGGCCGAGGAGCTCGAACGCATCGATCCGCCGCCGATCGATGCACTCGATGTGGATTTCCTCTATCCCGTCGACGATCCGATCCACGAACAGGGCGCGATCCGGATCCTCACCGGCAACCTGGCCCCCGATGGGGCGGTCTTGAAGGTAACCGGCGAGGACGATCTGCATCACGAAGGGCCGGCCCAAGTCTTTGAGAACGAGGAAGATGCCATGGCCTATGTCCAGGAGGGCAACGTCGAGACCGGCGATGTCCTCCTCATCCGCAACGAGGGGCCACAGGGCGGTCCCGGCATGCGCGAGATGCTTGGTGTCACCTCCGCCGTCGCCGGGCAGGGCCACGCCGAGGACGTTGCGCTGATCACCGACGGCCGCTTCTCCGGTGCCACCCGTGGGCTCTCTATTGGACACGTCGCGCCCGAGGCGTTCGCCGGCGGTCCGATTGGTGCCCTCGAAGACGGCGACATCGTGACCGTCGACATCGAGAGCCGTGAGCTGTCAGTCGATCTCAGCGAGGCGGAGATCGAACGTCGTCTCGAGACACGCGATGAACCCGACTTAGCGTATACGTCCGGCGTCCTCGCGAAATACGGTCAGACGTTCGGGTCGGCCGCCAACGGTGCCGTGACTAACCCTGGCGCGAAGTGGGAGTGATCCACCGGCCGTTCCAGTCCACAGTACACCGACTACTCATTGGGTATTTCTTCAGCGGCCGTCTCCGTGTCCCTCCCGGCTTCCTTGCTGGTTCCCTCCTCTCCGAACCCGTCTCGCATCCACGAGGGTTGCCAGCTCTCGGTTTTCTCCTCAATCTCCGGATCCTCGGCTTCTGGGGCGATCCGATCGCTCGCGACGACGAGGATACCGCCGCCGACGATGAACCCGATCGCCGCCTGCCAGAATTGTAACTGGATTGTCGCGCCGATAACGGGTAGGTGAATCGTCAAGGTGCCGTAGGCATCGATGAGGAATTCCTGAAAGACAGCCATATCCCGGTCGGTTAACCGAGCGACGACTTCGACGGCGACGACGGTCAGCACGCGGCCCGCACCGCCGAATCCGCCGACACCGAGGCCAGTGCCACCGATGACCGATAGCGGAAACGAGATCGCCGCCCGAATCTCGGATCGTGGATCGTCGTATCCGAGTGTAGCCCGCCCGATCCGCACCGCCGCAGTCCCCACCGAGACGACGGTAAACACCGCGCCACCGATGCCGATGACGGCCGCGGCTGCGTATCCGAGTACGGCCAAGATGATCATCGCATACGCGATCAATACGATCGCAAGCACCAGGACCGTCTGGATCGGGCCCACCATATACCCGACTGTTCCGGTTCAACACTCGTGAGTATTCGGATTTCGCGTTCGCACGGCCCACAGACAGTCACCCCTCTCGGTCGGCGGCCGTGACGAACGATACGCTTACTGTCACTCACTCGCTCCGTGAACACGTGTACCGTCTGGCGATCGGATTCGGCCTGGTCGCCCTGTTGGCTGGCATGTTCGTCCACTACGGTGCCGTTGCCGATGCCCACCATCCATCGCCGACGGCGGCCGAACTCCGGGCTGACTACGCCAGTCATGTCGGCGAACAGCTCTATGTCTGGGCCCAAGTGATCGATCGCGACGCCGATGGGATCACCGTTCGTATCGGATCGCCACCCGATGGAGTCGTTCTCTCCGTTCCGACGACCCGATCCGACATCGATTCCGGTGATGTGATTCAACTGTACGGAACGATCCGGCCGAATCGGATCGTCGATCCGGACCGCATCGTGGTCTCCGATCGGACTGGACTCACCCGTCTCTATGCGATCTCCGCGGTCGCGGCGATCGGGACGGCGGTCGTGTTCCTCCGTTCGTGGCGATTCGATCGATCGCGACTCGTTTTCGCTCCACGGGAGGACGATCGGGGTGCCTGATCTGTTGACACATGTACTCGTCGTCTATAGCCTCGGAGCGGTGGTAGCCGGCATCATCGACTCGGTCCCCGATCGGTTCGTGCCAGTCGGGATGATCGGGGCGATCCTCCCCGATCTGAGTAAGCTCAATCTCCTCGTCGATCCCGAACGGCTGACCGCGATATTTGGTGTGCCATTCAGCTGGCTGCCACTCCATCGACTCGGGGGCACACTCGTTGTGGCCGCGTTAGGCGCCTTGGTGTTCGATCGGTCGGAACGCCGACTCGCCGGTGGCTTTCTGCTCGGCGGCGCGTTGACCCAATATCCGCTTGATGCGATGATCAAACGGGCCAACGGCCTCTCCCCGCCGTATCTCTATCCGTTCACGTGGTGGCAGCCGCCCGCTGGGGGGCTCTATTTGAGTTCGGATCTCTGGCCGATCCTTCCGGCGGCGACACTCGCGGTCGGTGTCTGGCTCTGGCGGCGGTCCCGTCTGCTGTGTTGAATTGGGGTAAGGCGTAGCGATCATAGTGGATCACAGAGCTGT
>JBDGPX010000052.1:0-9315 GCA_042219475.1 Halobacteriales archaeon | reverse complement strand
ACAGGAGTTTCGGTGAAATTCAGCGTTTCGAATTAGCTGAGTGTCGAAAGTGAGTCGGGTATGTAACCAACAGAGCAATATCACGACCGATACAAGTAGCTCTAACGACTCTCAGATCGGAACATTCGATCCGCCCACCTCCGGCGATGATTCCACCAGATCGGAGGAAGAGAACCAAGAGACAACGAGAGAAGTTAATGAAGATAATGACAGTCAACTCAACGAAGTGACTCCGTCGGAGTCGGACCAACCGATCAGCGTTCGAATGGTGTGGACTGACGCCCCTGGTGAGATCTACAACGATACACCTCCGAATCGACCGGCGTTCAATCAGATCATCCGTGATATTGTTGGATCTCACGGCTCGGATCCTCTAGGATTAGACGCGATCGAGCTTGCCTGCCTGATCGGTGAAAGCCAGTCACTTCCCACGACTGTGAAGGATCTCCTACGATTATAACGACCAAGTTTGAAAGAGATTCTGATCTGGCGCTTGAAGATACTCAAGCGGCGATTATCGCCCTCAGCTAAATGATTCAGCTACCCTCCGGCTGTATCTAGTGATGATGGGCTTCATCGCAGAGATGGCGGTCCCGACAGCCTACGGGCTCGAATGGATGGCTGGCTTCGAACGGTGGTTCGCTTCGAAACTCCCCACAAACCACGGCCGGGGATGGATCCAGACGAACCGATGAAAGAAGCCGTCGATACTGCTGAAGGTACTGATCCTGAGTGATTTGTCTACCACCACTCGTTAGACTGAGACTTGATACTAATTCTCTCTATTCAAGATTAGATTAGCTTTCGAGAGTGAGAGAGGTAGGAAAGGTGAACGACGTGATTAATTAGTTATAGTTTGACGACGCTTTTGCCTTCAAGTGCGGCTGGAACCTCAAACTGGAAGAGTGTCTTCGAGCCCGATCGGGTCACAAATTCCAATTCTGCGTCATCACTCTCTTCAAGACCATCGTCGCCCCGGATATCCGACACGTTAATCGTGATCTTGAATCGATCGTCGCCGCTGTTGAGGACAGTACTGGATCCATCCGTATCACGGATTGTCGTAACCGCGTATTCCGTCGCAGTTGATCCCACGAGTGCGTTATCACTCGCGTTGTAGATCAGTGTCTGGGAGGCCGAAGGACCGAGATAGCTCACTGTGGTGTTACCAAGGTTGATGTTATCCGATCCCGGTCCTTTCTTGACGGTGACGTTGATGGTATCGATGTAATCGTCTTTGATGGCGTTCCCGCTTGCCGACACGACTTGGATCCGGTTGGTCACTTGTTGGCTGCTCTTTTCGCCCGTTTCAGCGGATTTCGTCTGCAGGAAACCAGCGGTGTTGATCAGCACACCGGCCGCGATCGCTGCAACCAGCACCATCGCGATGAACACGATCAGGGTCCCGATCCCGACCTGACCACGGTCATCAGATGATGATAATTCCTCAAACATTGTGATCACAGTTTAACAACGCTGGATCCTTCAAGCGCAGTCGGGACCTGGAACTGATACAGTGTCTTCGCGCCCGAACGCGTGACGAATTCGAGTTCGGCGTTTTCGCTTTCCTCAAGCCCTGAATCGCCGCTATTGATTTCATCTACATCGATATTGACCTTGAATCGGTCATCGCCACTATTGAGGACCGTCGAGGAGCCGTCGGTATCACGAATCACTTCGACCCCGAACGTAGTGGCGTCTGCTTTTGCATTCCCACTATAGGTCAGCGTTTGGGAATTATCCGGCCCAAGGTAACTTACAGTCGTATTACCGAGGTTGATGTTTTCGGAACCGGGACCTTTCTTGACGGTGACATTGATGTAATCAACGAAATCACCGGTCGCATTCCCTGAAACGGAAACAACTTGGATCCGGTTGGTCACTTGTTGGCTGCTCTTTTCGCCCGTTTCAGCGGATTTCGTCTGCAGGAAACCAGCGGTGTTGATCAGCACACCGGCCGCGATCGCTGCAACCAGCACCATCGCGATGAACACGATCAGGGTCCCGATCCCGACCTGACCACGGTCATCGGCGTTTGTGATGTTTTCGAACATGAGTTTCGTATTGGGTTTGTGTTAGTGTAGCCACATGCTCGTTTTCGGCATGCCTGTGGCGCGTACACCTCAATTTCTAAAGATTGTATAAAAAGGCACGTTCGCGATTTTCAAACGCTATAATGCAAGCTAATCCGAAATTTCGAAATAGATAATCCACCCCGATGAGTTATTACGGTCGATCAGAACTGCACAGATGAGGGCCAATAACACCCGATACCGACCTGACCACTCGGCTTTCGAACATGGTGTGTCTGTCTATTCACGGCCCTCACTTTCCGTCCAGAACACGTCACAAACGACCGTTCTCGTACCCCCTGTTCGTTTGTAGTAGTTTTCAAATACTTGACGAGGATAGGGTTCGTAGGCAGTTTAGAGGGGTAGTGCCTCAACGATTGTACTGAATATTCCGAATTCAATAGCGTAGTACGCTCCGATAGCGAGCCACGACTCAAAAACGAACGTACCAATAGCTGAGAGAACAACGAATTCACGAACATTCATCTCTGCAACACCCGCAGGAACGGTCAGCATACCACGGGTGAATAAGAGCGCATTGCTGACGGGAACGGCGGGACGCCCCCATCGCTGAAACCATCGATCGAAACGATTGAGCTGACTCTCACTGATTCGAAACCACGGTTTTTCTAATAGCCACTCACGACCGGCGCGTTGAGCCAATAAAAACAGGATGGTCTGTCCAAGAGTGGCACCAGTAACTGCGACTATCATGATGAGGGCAATCATACCCCAGTTAAAGCCCGTTGGAGCCTTGGCAAGGATAGCGATCGCTGCAGGAACTAATGCTTCGCTGGGCGCGAAATAGAGCAACATCGCGCCTTCAAGTACGAAGATGAATGCGAGCGCAAGTAATCCATATTGGTCGATGAGTTCCCGAGCGAATTTCGTGTCACCGATGACAAAGAGAATTCCAGCGACGACGGCAAGCAGTAAAAACCCACCTGCAACCACGAGCAAACCATAGTCTTCAATCCACAACCGTAGTCGTAACTGGAGAGTAGATGAGTTTTCAAGTTCAGGTGACATCTGAATGAACGATCAGCATACATTCTCAAATTCTTTTCCTGTTAGGACAGCAGTCGGCAACTCGTATGGCTCACTCCGCTATATTGGATACGCTCACCATCACGATCTCTTTCCGGACACGGTCGGCAACCATCTGCGGCGGGCTCGCCGCAAGCTCGATAGCCACGAATGAAGTGGACAGCGTGAGTAGACGGGATGCTCCAAAACCGAGACGACAAGCACGATGAACACGGCCGCGAGCCGTTGTTGAGTTCATTCTGCGGCCGGAGACGGACACAATCCAAATGTGGTCATACCTCGCTACGTTGCCGTGCCTTCATTCAGACTGTCCACACGGTAGGAATCCAGAAACCTGCGATTATACTGAGTACGCCCACGCCAGTAAGTGCCCGTCGTCTCGTTCACCACACCCGATTCGGACGGGTTCGATCACCAGCAGCGAGATCTCGACTTTCCGCCGAAGATCGTCGCCGAGCGAGTCAATTCCTCGATCACGATCATCAATAAGTACTACGATCACGCGACGGACCGCGAGCGGATGGAAGAGCGCCGTCACCCCTACATCGAGCACATGAGGTTCGAACAATGACCAAAAACCACCATCCACCAGCAAGAGCGGAGGGATCGTTTGCAGGTAAATGCCGGGCGGTCCCATCTGTTCATATGACATGGAGTGATTGAGAACAGCTGGCGAGACATGCTTCGGAACGTTCCGGAAATCGTTATCCGATCAACCCGGAGAGGGGGACAATCGAACGAGGCGACCGTAATGGCGGATCAAACACAGAGATGTGTTGATTATAGTTAGTATGAAAGTTTGGTTGATATAGTTAAATTTAACTTGCTATATCATCCGGATTGGAGAACAAATGGAACGGATTCGTCCAACGGTACTGATCACCATAGTGATCGTCGCTATGGTGGGTGCGCCGGTAGCGAGCGGGGTCGTCCAACCGGCGCGGGCTCAAGAGGACACGTGTTCCTTTCCATATACGGCGACCGATGCGACGGGAACAGAGGTAACGATCGACGAGGAACCACAGCGGATCGTCACACTCAATCCAAGCGCCGCGCAAACGATGTGGGAACTCAATGCCGAAGAGAAAGTGGTGGGCGTGTCGATTTACGCCGATTACCTCGACGGTGCGGAGGATCGGACGATCGTGTACGATCGGGACGGTGCCAAACTCGAAGAGATCGTCGCGCTCCAACCGGATCTGGTCTTGGCCCCGAATACGATCAGTAACGACACTGTCAATAAGATCAGGGAGACGGGACTGACTGTCTATCGCTTCGATGAAGCGATCTCGATCGAATTCATTTACGAGAAGACCAAACAGATCGGACGACTGACCGGCGAGTGTGACGCCGCTGACGACACTGTCGCCGACATGCGTCGAACGATCACCACCGTTGAGGAAGCCGTACGAGGTGTCAACCGAAGCCGGGTTATCTACACCTTTTTTGGATTCACAGCTGGGGATGGAACGTTTATCCATGAGATTATCGAGACAGCCGGCGGACGGAACATGGCCGCCGAAGCAGGGATCAGCGGCTACAGACAGTTAAACCCCGAGGTCGTCGTCGATACGAACCCCGAGTGGATCGTATTGAACACCGATGATCCCTCCGTCCCGAAGACGGATGCGTACAACAGCACGTATGCTGTCAAAAACAACCAGACCGTTGTATTGAACGCGGATTACATCAGTCAACCTGCCCCGCGGATCGTCCAGCCCATCCGAGTATTGGCCCAGACGATGTATCCCGACGCATACGACGATGCGAAGTTCGGTAGCGGTGGGAAAGGCGCATCGTTTGCCATCTCGAACGCGACGCTCAACCGGAGCAGACTGACGCCCGGGGACGAAGTCCTGATCTCGGCAACGGTGACGAACAACGGGAGCGATGAGGGAACGTTTACGGCCGAGCTCTACGTCAACGACAGTCTGAAGACGTTCACTGACACGCGGCTCGCCCCCGGCGAGACGACGACGATCACATTCACCCGTGAGTTCCATAGAGACGGGACTTACGAGATCCGATTCAACGACGAATCGGCCGGGATGCTACAGGTCAGTGAAACGATCGTGACACCGACGCCATCACCGACGCCGACGGCACCAACCGAGACACCGACACCGACGGGGCAGACGGAAACGGAAGTCGTCCAGACCACCGCCCCCTCGACCGAAACGGAGACCATCCAACCAACGGCTCAGTCCGGGACGGAAACGGCCGAGACGCCCACACAGACGGCAACGACAACCCCGACACCGACGGGGACGACCGATGCCGAACAGCCCGGCTTCGGCTTCATCATTGGGGTGGTTGCGGTCCTGTTCGTGGGGCTCTATCGTCGGCACACTGCCAGTTAAAACTGGCCAGGGAGACAGCATTCCTTCCGACGAGATGGGAGGGGATTATGAACCAGTCAGCGCCCGGTGGCCCGCGGTGGCGATTTGAGCTCCCCATCCGTGCGGGTGGGTTGTCTCCTGTAAATCCGATAACGACTCTGTCCGATCCGTCCCCTAGTTCTCAGGACGGAGGAGTAAATCCTCCGGAGTGGGCTCACATGCCCATATCGGTCGCCGCCGCTGGGACCGGAAGCTCACCTGGATCGACACCGAGGAGTTCTGCGGCGTGATCAAGCGCCATCTCAAAGCCGTAGTACCGTTCCAACTCATCACCCGAGATGCTCGGCCGGACTTTGAGCATGGCATAACCAGCCGTGTTCTGTGCGATCACAGCTTCATCAGTATCGCGTCGAAAGTGCAGGATCCGTTCCTCGTCGGTTTCGAAATATTCAGCTTCGATAGCGTCCGTTTCAGCTATGGTGTCGGTCATAGTTGAGCTGATCTCGATCGGAATGTTCGGAATTACTCGTCCCAGACATGGGATCGCTTGTGGTACTGATGTGTGTTCTTCGGTAGTCATTATTTCTCTATATGGCTGAAATATTGTGTTTCTTTCGAATATAATGGATAAGATTAGTACTGTGTTCCTATCGATGGATATTATTTGGTTCAGTTTCTATTTGATTGATAGATGTCCGACGATACCGATCTCGAGGAACTCCGACGTGGAACCGAGTTGGTCAAGCGTGGATTCGCACAGATGCAGAAAGGCGGTGTCATCATGGATGTCGTCAATCCCAAACAGGCCAAAATCGCCGAAAAAGTGGGGGCCGTCGCCGTGATGGCGCTTGAAGCCGTCCCCGCGGATATCCGCAAGCGCGGTGGTGTCGCTCGGATGGCCGATCCCGGGGATGTCGAAGAGATCATCGATGCGGTCTCGATCCCGGTGATGGGCAAATCCCGGATCGGTCATACCAAAGAGGCCGAAATCCTCGAAGCGATCGGCGTGGATATGGTTGATGAGAGCGAGGTACTCACGCCCGCCGACAACCGCTATCACATCGATAAGCGCGAGTTCACGACACCGTTCGTCTGTGGAGCCCGCAACCTCGGCGAAGCGCTCCGGCGCATCGACGAAGGGGCCGCCATGATCCGTACCAAAGGCGAGGCCGGGACCGGCGATGTCAACCAGGCTGTCCACCACCAGCGCAACATCAAAAGCGCCATCAGGAAGCTCAAAGGGATGTCCCACGAGGAGCGCGAACGGTGGGCCCGAGATCACGAGGCGCCAGCCGAGTTGGTACACGAAACGGCCGACCGTGGACGGCTTCCTGTCGTTAATTTCGCCGCCGGTGGGATCGCCACGCCGGCCGACGCCGCGTTGATGATGCATCACGGCTGTGATGGCATCTTCGTCGGCAGCGGGATCTTCGGGGCGGAGGATCCCGAAGCAATGGGTCGCTCGATCGTGGCGGCCGTCAACAACTGGGATGATTCCGACCGGCTCGCAGAGATCGCCGCCGGTGCCGGGAAAGGCATGCAGGGCGAGGCGAACGCCGACCTGCCCGAAGAAGAGCAGCTCCAGAGCCGCGGTGTCTAACAAACGGATCCATGAGCCTCACTACCGGCGTGATCGCCGTCCAGGGCGACGTGAGCGAACATGCAGCGATGCTCAAGGCAGCTGGCCGACAGGTCGGCGAATCCGTCGAAGTCAGGGAAATTCGACAGGCAGGTATCGTCCCGGAGTGTGATATGCTCGCGATGCCGGGGGGTGAATCAACGGCGATCTCCCGGTTGTTGAATCAGGAAGGGATCGACAGCGAGATCGTCAGCCACGTCGAGGCCGGAAAGCCGTTGCTGGCGACGTGTGCAGGACTGATCGTGGCGGCACGGGACGCCCAAGACGATCGGGTCGACACCCTAGAGGTGTTGGACATCACCGTCGACCGCAACGCGTTCGGTCGCCAGAAAGACAGCTTCGAGACACAGCTGGAGATCGAGGGATTGGAAACGCCATTTCACGCGGTATTCATCCGCGCCCCGGTGATCGCCGATGTCGGGGAACGGGCACAGGTCTTAGCGGAGTTCGAGGGCCAGCCCGTCGCAGTCCGTGAGGGTCCAGTCGTCGGGACAGCCTTCCATCCCGAACTCACCGATTCGACGGCGCTGCACGAGCTCGTGCTGTTCGATGATCGGCCGTCGGTAGTCGAGCAGTGACCGATCAACTGATAGGCGGTGGGAGAGTGCTCGTCTCAGATGATTCATCACGATCGGCAGGACCTGCTTACCGAACCGACGTGCCGTCAGGAACGACCGATCTAGAACGTGAGTCTATATCGGTATTCATCCGGCAGTCTACAGACGTGCCGGGACAGTGAGGAACGCACATAAACCGCCACCTCGTACCCCGGGACGTGCGGATCGAAGGTCACGAAGTGCGGGGCAGATCGGTCGATGACAAAACCCGATGTGCCCACTACGGGACAGAACGCGACATCGTTGCGATCAAGTTCGCCTGCTGTGAGACGTATTATCCCTGTTTCCGGTGTCACGAGGAGACGGCCGATCATGGGATCGAACGGATACCGCGTGACCGGTGGGACGAGCCCGCGGTGCTCTGTGGTAATTGTGGCGCCGAGCTGACGGTGGGAGAGTACACGGCCGTCGACGAATGCCCCGGCTGCGACGCGCCGTTCAATCCCGATTGTGCCGACCACTACGATCGCTACTTCGACGGATTCGAGGGGGTCCGATCAGCGGCTGAACCGGAATGAAGTCGATAGAAACGTCGGCCGGTTGCCGGCACGTTATTCTTCGGCGGCGTCGACGACCTCGTAGCTGACGTTCTGATCGCGGAGTTGGTCAGTATGTGATGACAGTACGTCAGTCGCAGATAATAGCAATACATCGAGACCTTTCGCGGCAGCCTCCTCGACGGCGGCGGCGCTTCCAAACCGGATATCGGGATCGAGATCCGCTTCTGTCGCCGCGACGAATGCCTCGACGCCCGCAACGGCAACTAAGTCATGCGTGTCGGCCATGGTCGTGATCCGTTCCGAATCCACCACCGAACTCCCGCCGTTTTGGACCTGTGGGACCGACACGATCGTCACGGATCCCAATTCGTAGTCGACGACCCCATCGAAGTTCGTGATCCCGACATCCTGGCCGGCAGCCGCGTTCGTTACCGCAACCGCAGTTGCACTACCAGTCCCTCCGGATCGAGCCCGAAGCACGCCGTCTTGCATCGTCAGCGAAACCGTGTCGCCTTCATCGATATCCGTCGTGGCGAGCGCGGTTTCGATCTCGACTTGGCCGATGACATCCTCGGAGACATGCTTGATGAATGTCCGCAATTCGTCGGTCTGAGAGATCAGCCAATCGACGCCTTCCTTGGTGACTTCATACCGACCGCGGCTGTGTTTGATCACGTACTCCTGTTCGATGAGATTCTGAAGATAGTCACTCACAGCTTGGGCAGTAATATCGATCGCATCGGCGATTTCCTGTTGATTGACCGCGGGTTGTCGCTCGGCGATCTCGACTAAGATCTGATATTGGGTCGCGTGACGTTTACTCCGGAGGACGCCGAAATCATCGACTTCGTCGGCGTTCTTCGCCATTACTCGCTCTCGATGTTTGAAGATAAAGTATTTTTGGCCCAATTAGTATCAATTTGGAGAAACATCCCGCAATCGGTGATTTCGAACAAGCTTGATTTGTGTAATACAGTCCCAATTGTTTTCCATACTATAACATTTGTATTCGATGGGAGTACAGTGATAGAGATACGAGCGCATACCCCCGTCTTCCCGTGAGTGACGAGTGTTCCGACGCTCTGTCGGAACCGAGGAACG
>JBDGPX010000005.1:0-9582 GCA_042219475.1 Halobacteriales archaeon | reverse complement strand
CCCGCCAAGACCTTCATCGACCGAGGAACCATGTGAAGAATTCTGTTACACCCCCCCGTTCAAACGCCAACGAGAGTACTTCCCGTTGCCGTTCAGTGAGGCCACCTCCCCCAGTTTCGAGACCGGTTGAGTGGTAGAGCCGTTGGAGAGTGAACTCATATCCTTGTGCTTCGAATTGATCGAGGATGGCTTTGAATGCATCCCGGGATCCCATCGGCAGTGTAGACCTCGTTGTCCGATGTTTCAAGAGCCCGCCCTTCGAGCCCGGCGTATGGCTGATGCTGCCACACTCCCCGGGGAGACGATCGAGGAGATCGAATCGTTCATCACCGACTGGCTCAGCGACGATCGAATTCCGGGTGCCAGCCTCGCGGTCATCGATGGTGATGACATCGCCTACTCGGCGGGCTTTGGGGCCCGTGACTTAGAGACGAACACGCCGGCGACACCGCGGACGCTGTACGGGATCGGCTCCTGTTCGAAATCGTTCGCTGCTCTCTCGATCATGCAGCTGGCGGCCGACGGCGCGCTCGCGGTCGACGATCCAATCGACGAGTACCTCCCCCACCTTAGCGATGTCCCGGGGGAGGCGGTGACTATCGAGGAGCTGTTGACCCATTCTTCCGGGATGCCGAGCGACGGGAGCCTCAGTGTCTTGATCAGGCGGCTCACGGGTGTCAGCGATATCGAGGTCCCGGTGAGTGACGACGAGGACTTCCGCCGGTACGTTCAGGGATCGGCCGACGAGCGTCGGATCAAGGGGGAGCCGTTTTTCTACTACAACGCCGGCTACACAATGCTGGGTCTGATCGTCGAGGCGGTCAGCGGCGAGGACTACGCCGAATACGTGCGAGCGAACATCCTCGACCCACTCGGAATGGAACGATCGGGATTCACCAGTGAAGGCTTCGAGAGCGAGGACGATCGGATGACACCATACTACAAGGAGGACAATGAATCCGTTGCAGGCACCCTTGCATTCGACGAACACCTCTATGCACCCGGCGGGATGATCAGCTCCGTCGAGGAGTTAGCCGACTACGTGGCGGCGATGATGCACAGCGGGCAGCGTCACGGGGCTGATCTGCTGTCGGCCGAGCACATCGCAACGATGCATGAACCCCACGCCACCCGGGAGGTGCTCCTTGATGGCACCCAGCGCCACTACGGCTATGGGTGGGGCGTCCGGTCGTACCTCGACGACCGACTCGTCAGTCATGGCGGGATGATGGGCACCACCACGGCCTCGATGGGTTTTCTCGAAGAGGCCGACCTCGGTGTGACGATCGGCTGTAATATCGCCCCTGAACACCACCCGACAACGGCGCTGTTGGGCGTCTTAGCGATCCTCCGCGATAAGGAGCCGACGCGGGCGGTGCCACAGCTCGCTCTCGACGAACAGGCCGAGCCGCTCGCCGGGTCATACGAATCCTACCGAGGAGTCCAGACGGCGACAGTCGAACGGGACGGGGCGGATCTCACGCTCACCATGGATGGATACACAAGCGACCGCACGATGGTACTCCATCCGACCTCGCTCGATCCCGATAATCGGACCTTCGAGGCGATCACGGCTACCGGCGAACGTGTGCCTGTCGAGTTCGACGTGACGTCGTCGGATGACGTCGATCTGTTCGTCCAGCGTTGGCGGCTTCACAAGACGGAGTGAGGGGGCTACCCGCTATCGGCGCCGATCGCTTTGGCGATCGATGACGCCGAGGGACCGACGGAGGCCGTCGGCGTCGAACCAGGCGACATCGGTGCCGAACCACGTCGACGGTTCCGTTAGTGTGTAGGCCGCTTGTGCCGCGGCGAAGTCATCCGTGCCGAGCAAGTAGGCACACGGCGCCTCACCGAGTCGGTCGATCCGACCGGCCAATCGCCCCGTTCCGCTCGCTGGGGCGGCCAGCGTCACCGGTCGGCCTGGAAACGACGCGACGGTTGCATCGAGGCGTTCGTTCCGTTCGCTGATTGGGGTTGGATAGCGGAACAGCCGGTCGAACTGCCGGGCTGCCGCCTCCATCGAATCGACCGCGATGACGACTTCGGCAATCCCGGTCAAGGGCCCACCGGCGGCTCTCTCAGTCGGCGAGACGCGTTCGTGCCGTGGCGTTCGATCGGCGATGAAAAAGGGGAGCTTCTCCCGGTCGGTCGTCTTGCCGATGTGCACCAGATCCCACTCAAGGAGCGTTCCGTCGGGCCGCTCGCGGGTCATGTAGATGGGTCCCTCGATCATCATCCCGGCATCGATGCCGGTCTTGGCGGTCCGTGTGATCTCTTCGGTTTCCATGGCCCATGCCGCCGGTCCGGCATCACTCGCGATGAATTCGGTCCACATCGGCGCTTCGTCGGCCCCCTCGACCGTCGCGATCAGCTCGATGTACGATCCATCATCGAATCCTAACACCGACATGTGGGTGATGTCGTTGTCGTGGACGCCGCCGTACTCCGTCGCCAGCCCGACGTCCTCGACCGTCGCCGTGAGGCTGTCGAGATCGGTGCCTGCGATCGTGACGTGATCGATCCGTCCGTCCATGGAGCATCGACTGCTGCCGGGCGCATAAGTGCTCCCGGGCCGGACGGAAAGAGTTGAGTCCGGGCGGGCGCACCGTTGAGATGTATGACCGTTATTGCCTTCCTCAGCGTGGCGCCCGCGACCAGCGACTTGATGGCCGCCGACGTCGCCGACGCCGTTGCGGCCCTCGATGAGTTCGATATCGCGTACGAGACTGGACCGATGGGGACCACGATCGAAGCACCGGACATGGATACGCTGTTGGCCGCGGTACAGGCCGCCCACGAGGCCGTCGACGCCGATCGGGTCGGCACCTTTCTGAAGATCGACGACAAGCGTACCAGCGATGAACCCGCCCAACGAAAGGTCGACGCCGTCGAATCCGAGCTGGGTCGGCCGGCCCGCAAGGAGCCGGAGTAATTCCCGCGTTGTCACCGTTCCGGACCGCGAAACCCTTTAGCGCCCGGCGGTGACGGATCGATATGGATAACGTGAATCGGGCGGCGGTCGAACTCGTCGACGAGGCGATCGACTTCGCCGACGAACTCAACATCGCGGTCCATCACCTCGACAACGAGGCCGTTGTCCTTGATTTCGGCGTCGTGGCGGACGGCGGTATCGAGGCCGGATTGTTGCTGGCGGAGATCCAAACCGGCGGCCTCGCGACCGTCCAGACGCGGGTCGATGACCTCGCCGGTGTCACGGTTCCGTTCGTTGAACTGTCGACCGACCAGCCGGCACTGGCGTTGCTTGGCTGTCAGCAGTCCGCCTGGATCCTCCGCGCCGACGGTTTCGATGGGCTGGGGGCCGGCCCGGCCCGGGTGCGTGCCGACAACGCCGGCGCCGGGCGGTACGCACAGGCCTCCGACTTCGATCTCACCGTCTTGGCGTTGGAGGCGGACACCCTCCCGGATGAAGCCGTTGTCGAGAGGGTCGCCGACGCGACCGGCGTCGGCACCGCCAGTGTCTTCCTCCCGACGGCCCCGACCGCAAGCATCGTCGGGAGTGTCACCATGGCCAGCCGGGCCGCCGAAGTCGCCCTCGAACGCTTCCAGAGCCTTGGGGGCGATCCGACGGCCGTCCTGTCCGCGACCGGCAGCGCGCCGATCGCCCCGGTCGCCGATGATTTCCGGACGGCGATGGCCCGCACCAACGACGCGATCGCGTACGGCGGCCGGGCCCATCTCGTCGTCGAATCGGCACCCTCGGGTGTGGAGGCGATCGCCTTCGAATCCTCCGACGCGTATGGCGAGTCCTTCGAAACGGTCCTCGACGCCGCGGAGTGGGACCTGCTCAACGTCGATCAGTCGGTGTTCGCCCCTGCCCAGGTCACCGTTGATGTCCGTGGCGGACCGACACACGCCGTCGGCGGCGTTGAACCGGACCGGCTGGCTGCGCTCCTCGATCTCTACTCATGAGTACGAACATGCGTATCAAACTCATCGCCGAACCGCCGCCGGAGCTGGCGGCTGTCGCGGATGTCCAGCGGGCGGTCCCGCTCGTTCCCGGCACAGAGGACGATTGCTGTGCGCGCATCATGGATCGGGTCGGCATCCCGAGCCGCGATGACGCTCGCACCTGGCTCAGTTTCCTCCGTGGTATCGGCCTCGTCGAGGAGACTGACGGGGGATTCGTCCGCAGCCGGACTGATCCGACGGCCGAGCGCATCGCATCGGGATTGCTTTCGGGGATCTACGGTGCCAAGGAAGTCAGGGATATCCTCGCGAACGCCGAGGAACCGCTCGACGCGACGACGGTCGTCGACCGGTTCGAGCCCCATGTCCCCGAATGGGAACGGGCGCGGGATCCGAACCGATGGCACGACCGCTGGGCCGAGCGGATCGAGCGGCTCCTCGAATGGTTCGTCCTCGTCGGGATCGCCGAAAAGACATCCACCGGCTATCGATTATCCGAGATGTACCAATGACCGTCGAGGCTGTTCTCTTCGATCTGGACGATACGCTCTGTACGTACGATCGCCCCGGCTCGGAGCTGTTGCCCATCGCCTTCGAACGCGCCGGCGTCGAACCGTTCTTCACCGTTGAGGAGTACCACCGCCGATACGGCGAGTTCGTCGAGGACGCGGAGACGACCACTGCACTCCGCGAGCAGTGTTTCGCCACGATCGCCCAGGAACGGGGCGTGGATCCGGCGGACGGTCGCGCAGTCGCCCGCGCCTATGCGGCCGAACGCGATCACCGCAACGTCTCGTTGCGTCCCGGCATCGAGGCCGCACTCTCAACACTAGCTGAGGACCACCGGCTCGGGATCGTCACCAACGGCGCGCCCGATATGCAACGCGAGAAGCTCGCCGGGACTGGCTTAGATGCGTATTTCGAGATCATGGTCAACGCCGGCTTCGATGCGCCGAGCAAGCCGGATCCGGCGCCGTTCCGACAGGCCCTCGAAGCGCTCGATGTCGCCGCCGAGCGAACGGTCTACGTCGGCAACTCGCTGTCGAGTGACGTCGCCGGAGCCCGCGCCGCCGGCCTTCGGTCGGTTTGGATACCGCTGGACGAGCCCGATCCGGATCCGGACCCACAACCGGATTATACGCTCCGATCGCCCGAGGAGCTGCTGCCCCTACCGTGGCGTTGACTGATCGAGCGCACTGAGTGACGCCGACTGCCGCCGTTCAATCGATCGGCGTCACGTCGGTGATCGTCCCGACGCCCTTGCTCTCACCTTCCCGGAACACGAACCGCTGGCCCGGTTCGATCACGTACGGGCGGAACTTAAACCGGATCCGGGTGGTGCCGGTATCTCCCGGGAGGAGTTGCCCCTCCGTCGGATAGAACGCGGCCGCCTCGCTGACCGTCTCCACGTGGACGACCGGCTCGTATCCGTCGCCGATCCGGGTGGGATGGTTGAGGACCATCACCTCGGCTTCGAATTCCCGACTTGGCGTCGGTGTGGCATCCTGAGGTACCAGTACCATTCCGCGTTCGATCTCGACCTCGTCGACGCCCTTGAGGGCGATCCCGACGATGCGGCCGGCCTTGGCCGTGTCGACGCGGTGGTAGTGCATCTCGATCGATCGCACCTCGACGTCCCGGAACGAGCCGTCGCTGAACGGGCCCAGCTTGAGTTCATCGCCCGCCTCGACGGTGCCGGACTTGATCGTCCCTGACGCGACGGCGCCGACACCGGTGACGCTGTAGCTTCGATCGATATACATCCGAAAGGTCTCGTCGCTGGCCTCGCTTCTGGTCTTCGGGAGGTGTTCGAAGAACTCGTCGAGTACGTTGAGGCCTCGTTTGGTGACGGCGCTCGTCTTGACGATGGGGACGACGTCGACGCCGATCTCCTCGATGGCGGTCTCGACCCCATGTCGTTCGACCCGTAGCGGCGTCTTTCCGACGTCTCGAAGCAGCTCCTCGACCTCGCGCTCGACCGTCTCGACCCGATCGGCGTCGACCAGATCCGTTTTCGTGATCGCGACGATCGTCGGTAGATCGGTCGCCAGCAAGATCCCGAGGTGCTCGCGAGTCGTCCGGGTGGGGCCATCGTCGGCGGCGACGGTCAACAGCCCGTAATCGAGTTTCTGGCCGACGAGCCCGCGGATCGTCGTCCGGAGCCAGGGTTCATGCCCGACGGTGTCGACGAACGACACGAGCCGGTCGGCCTCCTCGACGACCTGGGCGCGATCCTGTTTGCGGTCGGGGTTGTCCATCCTGACCGGGCCCGCGTCGGTAAAACCATAGACGCCATAGGAGAGATCCGCCGACAGCCCGCGTTCGACTTCATGTGGTTGGACATCGAGGAAGCTCCGGGTGCCGCCTTCGCCGTCGTCGGCTTCGCCGGTCACCAGCGTCCCCACGAGCGTCGATTTGCCGTGGTCGACGTGGCCGGCCGTGCCGATCACGATGTGTTTGTCATCGATATCGAGAACGCCGCCCTCGGTGATTTCGGCGACGCCGACGAGGCCGTCACCGTCGGGGACGCCCCAGGTCTGGACGTCCTCGATGTGGGCGTCGGCCTCCTCGGCGAGCAACGAGAGGACGTCCATCGTCTCCGAGAACGCCGCAGGGGGGATCCCGGCGATCCCGCCGTCGTCAGTCACACCGATCACGTATGTGGCGGTCCCGTCCCCCGACAGTACCCGATGGCGTAGCTGGGCGACGAGACTCTCCATTCGGCCATCAGCAAGGTGGACGTCCTTCCGGAGCCGTTCTTTGAATTCGATGTTGCCCTCTTTCTCTTCCCCACGCTCGACGAGCCGATCCAACTCGGCCCGGTCAGGGCTCATATCTGGCGATTCGGCCGAATCCTCAAAAGCCTTCCCCGGGAAGGGTTCAGACTGGTAGCGACCGATGTGGGATAGTTCCTAACTCATCCAGCCGGACACTGACGGATTCTCCGATCTGCCGCCGAGTGGATCGTCTGATTAATACCGTTGGTTGCTCCGTCACGGATACGCTAAACCCAAGACCCATCCGGCTGTTACTCACTCAACCGCTCGTAGGCGTCCCGGACCCGCTGGAACTCCTCTTTCGTTCCTGATCCGGTGTCCGGATGCGTTTCCTTGATCTTCTGTCGGTACGCCTGTCGGATCGTCTCCTCGTCGGCGCCACGGTCGACATCGAGGATCCGCATTGCCTCGGAACGTTGAAGATCCGGGGTGGAACCAGATGGGCGACGCCCGTCACGCGGCTCCTCCCACCCATCCCATGCCGGTCCTTCGGCGGCAGCCTGGCGCTGTCGTCGGTGGGCGTCGGCACGGGCCTGCCGGCGGATACTTCGCCCGAGTCGCCCGGTCGCATGATACCAAAATAGGTAGGTCGCGATTCCGAACGGGATGGCGACGGCTACTAAGAACAGGTTGTAGACGAACCCCAATACGACCATCAGAACGGTCATGCCAGCGAAGACCGAGGCGAGTCCGACCAACAGTTGGTTTCGATCCACGGCCACAATAAACTGACAATGAGACCGGCATAAGGTTTGCCGACAACCGAAGACATTTGCTCGAAAACGAGACCGATTCGCCGGATCGATCTGAAATGTCTGTCCCGTTTCCATTCCAGTAGACACCCCTCAGGCCAGATAACTCGAACAACACTCCGAGAGTCGATGATCGGGTTCGTGACGAGTGGATTAAGCTTCCGTTAATCCACGGGATCGTCCCTTGTCCTGCGTTTCGAGCGGATTTTTATTTCGTCATTGGCGTTGCCACCATCCTTGGATTAATCGACGAGTAACTGAACTGAGATCGTTATAACCTGATTAATAGGTGAGTAATTAAGCGAGCAACAAGCGTTACGCTCGTCGGTGCTGTCGAATCGTCCGCGTACCGGCACACGGTCGTCACGCCGCAACACTGTGCCGCAGTCACCGGGAGCGTCCCGACGAATTCCGTCATTGGAATGGGGGAGTAGATCGGCTGTCGGTCGGGGATCATTCGGTCACCAACACGGTTCCGTACAGCAACAAGACAACGGAGAGAGCAATGCCAGACATATCACGACGTGACGTGCTCAAGGGTACCGCGGCGGGAGCGTTGACCCCATTCGCGGTCGAGGGTGCGTCCGCAGAGGAATCGAAACGATATATTGTCGGCTGTGAGCCAGGGGAGGGATCGATTGCGAAAGATAAGGCCGATTCGATCCATCGGGTCATCGAATTCGGTGATGACATCGGTGAGGCTGTCGTTGGGAAATGGTCCAAACAGGAGCTTGAAGCGCTCAGAAATAATCCTCATGTGAAGTACGTCGAAGAGGATGAGCGTGTGATAGAAACTCACGCTCATCCGGGCGAGCTGCAGTGGGGCGTCGATCGGATCGATGCCGAAATCGCCCATGCTGCCGGCGACACCGGCAGTAGCATCGATATCGCTATCCTCGATACCGGAATCGATGCTGATCATCCCGATTTACAGGGAAACCTCGGAGCGGGACATTCCCCCGAAGATTGTCAGGATTCGTTCCATCCCTCCGGCTCCTGTGCGAACGATTGGGATGACGACGACGGTCATGGGACTCACGTCGCCGGAATCGCGAACGCTATTCACAATGGTACAAACGTCATCGGTACCTCGACAGAAGCGACGCTTCACGCCGTTAAGGTCTGTAGGCAGTTCACAGCACCCGATGGCTCGACGGCGACGACGTGTCCGAACTCCTCGGTCGCCCAGGGGATCGTGACGGCGAGCAACCAGGGATATGATGTCATCAACATGAGCCTCGGCGCGTGTTGTCCGTCGTGTGGCACGGTTGGCGACGGGACCGGCGACTGTGATGATTGCTTCAATGTCCCGAGTGTTATCGATAGTGCGATCCAAACCGCCAAGAATAACGACGTAGTGGTGATCGCATCCGCGGGCAACGATGGGAACCGCCCCGATTGTGACGGCGACGGTGATACCGTCTGTGGTGACAACGACTGCGTGAGCACCCCTGCGAAACATCCCGATGTCATCGCGGTGAGTTCGACTACCATCAACGATGGACTCTCGGGATTCTCGTCGGTCGGTTCGGAGATCGACCTTGCAGCCCCCGGTAGCTCAATCCCTTCAACGTGGAACACCGGCGGCGTCGCTATCCTTTCGGGGACGTCGATGGCCGCTCCACACGTTACGGGGGCCGCCGCACAACTGCTTGCCGACAGTACCTCCCCAGGGAACGTTCGGTCAGAATTAAAGAGTAATGCCGAGGACATTGGGCTCGCGGGCTATGAGCAGGGAGGCGGTCTCCTCGATCTGGCCGCCGCACTCGGTCATTCCACGGCGAACGACCTCCTTGAGGTGGAGACCGATTTCGCCTCGAGCATCACTCGAACCAGTGCGACGCTCAATGGTGAGCTCACCCAATTGGTCGGCTCGCCGTCGGCGGACGTGTTCTTCGAGTGGGGACCGGGCAGCGGCCCACCGTTCCCGAACACGGCTGCCGCCGGAAACCGGACCTCTCCAAGCTCGTTTACGGCATCGATCTCCGGGCTGTCGGATGACACCAGCTTCCAGTTCCGGGCGGGCGCGACGAACGACGGGGGCACCGGTTCGACTGAGTACGGCGATATCCGGTCGTTCTCGACGGACGCGAACGCCACGCCGCACGCGTCGTTCACTGTTT
>JBDGPX010000075.1:0-9727 GCA_042219475.1 Halobacteriales archaeon | reverse complement strand
GGTCAGACAGGAGTCGCCTTGAGGCTCAACCAACTGTTACTGCACCACCCCCTGCCAGTTGGTGAATATTCAAAACAATCGGGACCATAAGCCCCACCATGGAAGATTTCAATGAGATAATCAAAGCCGTCGATGATATCGGCGAAGCCGATGACCGACGGCGTGACACCTTCGCAGAGGAGTTCGAACATTTCGAGGCCGGCGAGATCGAGACGTTCACCGGAACCAGAGCCTGCATCGACAAGGAGCGTTCCTTGCTCTCGGACCTAGAGGAACTCCTCGAGCAGGAACGTGAGAATCTCGATCAGCTCATCGAGGAGTCGGAGTTCCTCTCGGTCGAGCAGGCGGTCAGACATCGCGATCAGACCATCGAGAAGCTCACCGACCACCTCGAGCATCTCGAAACCTTCCACGACGCGATGAGTACGGGCCTCGATATCGTCGAGGAGAACCTCGAAACGCTAGAGACCGACGGGCCAGAAGCCATCGACGCGGATCCGGAGAGACACTTCGAGGAGGCACAGGAGGCAATCGAAGCCCACAACGAGGCTGTCGAAGGGCTCCAGACGAATATGGAGATCCTCAGCGTCTACCTGGCACACTGATCCGGCGAACCCGGAGCAGCACACCGCGTGACGTGTTCCCACGACTAAGCCGTGGGCCTCTCACCCGGTGTCGGCCGGGCAGGTCGATCCTGATGGTTGGGAATCTAATCTTTGCGACCGACGGCGATGGGATGGCTAAGACGATGGGATGGCTATTTGGGTGTCCGTCGAGAGGGATAAACCGACCATGGTCGCTGACACCCCAGTGTTCGATTACTTTCCACGAGGCACGCCGTTCCTTCTGTCCGACCGGATGGAAGCGGCGATGGATGAGGCGCTCAAGGCCGGCCGCGGGGCCGGCGGGGCGCTCGATGCGATCGAGAACGAGCAAGTCCGACAGTTAGAGGACGAGCCCGATTACCGCGATCGACTCCGGGCGGCCTATGAGGCGGCGGGCGTCAACCTCGTCAGCGCGACGATGGGAAGCCTCGATCGCACGCTGCCGTTTCGCGAAGGGGTTCGACAGGACCTGGCACGGTGGCAAATGCGCTTCGATACGGTCGACTGGCTCACAAAAGTCACCACCCCGGCGCAAGCGCGTGCGGTCGTCGCCAACGACGAAGTCGGCGTGATACTGAACGTCCAGAACGGCGGCGCGGCGATCGACGGTGACGTCGACGAGCTCGACGTCCTCTACAACAGCGGGATCCGGATCGTCCAGCTCACCTACAACACCCAAAACTTAGTCGGCACCGGCTGTACCGAACGGGTCGATGCCGGGCTCTCGAATCACGGTGTCGAGGTCGTCGGGCATCTCAACGATCGGGGGATGGTCGTCGATCTCTCGCATTGTGGGACCCAGACGACGCTCGACGGCATCGAAGTCTCCAATCGCCCGCCAGCGGTCACCCACGCGTTCTGTCGCGCGCTTGCCGATCACGACCGGGGCAAGACCGATGCCGAACTCAAAGCCCTGCGGGAAGCGGATGGGTATATGGGCATCGTCGCCGTCCCCTTCTTCCTCGCCCCGGGCGAGGATGATCCCGACTTCGAGGTGTTTTTCGAACATCTCGAACACGCCGTGGACATCCTCGGCATCGATCGGGTCGGGATCGGGACCGATTGGGGATCGTGGACGCCGGAGCTTCCAGCGCCGCTCCACGAAGGGATCGCCGCCTCGTTCGCGTCGATGGGGTTCCGTGAAGAACACGGGGTCACCATCGGAGAGGGGTTCGGACCGCTCCAGCGATACGAGGACTGGCCGGCGATCAAAAAGGGCCTGTCCGAACGGGGCTTCACCGACGAGGAGATAGAGGGGATCCTCGGCAAGAATTTCCTCGCGTATTGGGAACGAATTCAGTAGTCGGGCGCATACCATCCGCTCATAGCGTTCGACGCTGGTATCGCTCCATCGAGTGCCACACGCGGCTCAATCAGTGAGGACGATGGTTGATCGGCCGATCTCCCGTTCGGCCGTTTGAGCCCTTTCGATCGACGAAAGATTTGATCTATTACCAGCCATAGGTGGAGGAGATGCCCTCGATCCGCCCGGCGACGTTCCGCCGCCGACTGCGACTGCTCGAGGCGGACGATTTCGTCGCCTTCGTCGCCGATCTCTGGTCGGCTCGAGGGTACGAGACATGCATTGACGGTGAGAGTTGCCGGGTCAAGCGACCGGAGGGCTCCGATACATCCGAACGAACGCTTGCCGTGGTGTACACCCCGTATATCGTCGGACAGTTCAGGGGGCCATGGCGGCGGACCGTCGATGCAGGCAGCCAAACGGCCGATGCCGATGTGATCGTGACGAACGCCTCGGCACGGTCGGTTCGACGGTCGATCGATGCCGATGTCAGTATAATCGATGCCGATGATCTGTACGAAATCGCGCTGTATGCCATCCCACGACACCGATGTCGGTCGCTCTTTCGGGAATACCTCGACATCGACGGACCGATTCGGCCACCGGCCGATCACGGAAGGCAGGCAGTCGCCTCGGAAGAGATAGTCTCAGGCGTGGCCGTATGGAGTCTCATCGCCTTGCTCGTCGTTGCCCTCGGCGCTGTCTTCCTCACTACCGGCCTCAGTACACAGATATCGCCCGGCTCGGCTCCCGCAACCGAGATCGAGGGGAAGACGCCGACGCCGGTCACACGATCGACCCCATCGCCAACCGTCACAGCGACGCCGGCCCGAACGATGCTGGCACCGGGACTGGCCGAGGACGGGACATTGAACGCGACGTCACTCGCCAGGGCACACAAACTGGTGATCACCGGGCGGTCATACACGTGGGTGATGCGCTACCGCGAGCACGCACCGAACCGGACGGTGACGCTCAACGAGACAGTGCGAGTCGCCGCCCCGGCGATGTACCGTAGTGATGTCACCCATAATGGGACGCCTCGGTTCGACCATCCGATCAGCCAGCGGGACTACTACGCCAACGACAGGTTCCGGTTCGAGCGGTACGTCCGTAACAACGAAACGCACTATCAACGCGCAACGATCGACAACTACGGCTACTTCGTTGGGCGCAACGCCAACCGGGCCGGGGGAGTCCTCAGACGATACCTCGCAACCGAGCACTCGCGGATCGTGGGGACCGAACAGCGACATTGTCAAACCGTCTATGTCGTCAAAGCAACCGGTGACCGCCGGTTGAACATCATCAACGCCACGACGGTCGTGTGGATCGACAACAACGGCTTCGTCTACCGGCTCCACCGGACACATCAACCGACAGGGACCGACGACGTGACCGTCGAGTTCACCTATCGATATGTCAACGTCAGCAACACCCGTGTCGATCCGCCGCCCTGGTACGAGGAGGCACTGAACGAGACCGAGTCGTTCTTCGGATGACCCTTGCCACGATGAAGGCGTGTGGATTCACCCCGCAGTGGTTATCGGTCGTCCATCGCACGCTGACGGCTCGGGTGCGTGGATAGGCGAGGATCGTCCCGATGGACGGGGAGGAACGTGCCAGTACGATCCTCTCGGGATGTGCAACTGGCGCACAGAACCCCCTGTTCGTTTTTGCGGGTGGGACAGAAACAAGGAATAATGGATCGTCGAGCGTTCCTCGCCTCAACGGTCGGTGCCGCGATGACCGGCTTGACGGGCTGTCTGGTGGGCAGTCAATTGGATGAGACAGCCGGATCGAGTCAGGTGTCGTCGGTGGCTGGCGTCGATCTGCCGCTGCCGGAACACAAACTCACTCGGGGGGCACCGAAGGATGCCATTCCGGCGATCACTGACCCCGTCTTTGCCGCTGACTGGCGCGGTCTCTCGGTGTCGTTCGTCGATCGGTTTAACAACGAGCAGACGATCGAACCACGGTTGGAACCTGCCGATCGGATCATCGGTGTCGAGCGTGACGGTGCGGCCCGGGCGTATCCGCTCCGAATCCTCAACTGGCACGAAGTCGTCAACGATACCTTTCAGGATCCGCTGTTGGTGACTTACTGTCCGCTGTGTGGCAGCGGGGTGACGGCAAAACGGACCGTAAACGACACCGAGACGATCTTCGGCGTCTCGGGCTATCTCTGGAACTCCGATCTCGTGATGTATGATAACCTGACCCAGAGCCTCTGGAGTCAGATCGCTGGTGTCGCGGTCCGTGGGCCGGAGACCGGTACATCGCTTTCGTTTGTCCCCTCGACGTTCACGACGTGGGCGACCTGGCGAAACGATCATCCAGAGACGACGGTCCTGCTTCCCCCGCCCGAATCCAGTACCGTTCACGGCAACGAGGCAACGCGTGATTACACCACCAATCCCTACGCTGGCTACGAACAAAGTAGCGAGATCGGGATCGGCGCCAACGAGACGCCTGCAGAGACACGGGGACTCCATCCAAAGGCCCCGGTGCTCGGGATCGTATCGAACGGGGCGGCGAAAGCCTATCCGTTGGAGAGGGTCAAAACGGCAGGCGTAATCAACGATACGGTGGGCGATCTTCCGGTCGTGGTCACCGTCGCGGCCGACGACCGGACGCTGGTGGGATACATCCGCCGGATCGACGGCGCGATCGTCCGATTCGAGAGGGCCTCAGAAACGCACATGCGTGCTAACGGCTCCCGCTGGAAAATCACAACGGGACAAGCTGTCGATGGGCCCCATGCAGGGATGACACTAACACGGGCATCGGACAACGGGCAGATGATGTGGTTCGCTTGGCTTGATTTCCAATCCGACACCGATGTCTACACAGATGATCAGTAAGATACACCGGAGAAAGACACGTCAATGTGATCGAAGAGATACAACCTCGTTGCTGGAAGACACGTTGTGGGGGTGGAATTAGGCCACGAAGCCAGAGACGAGATTGTTCCACGAAGCCGGTATGAAACGCCTATAATGCACGGAAAAGAATAAATACTGAGAGTCGTACTTAGGGACTATGCCTGACAACGACAGGCGTGAATTCATGAAAAAAATGGGCGTGGTCGGTACGTCCATAGGCACAGTGAGCATCGCGGGCTGTACCGGCGGCGGTGCCGGGGAAGATGACGGTGGTGACGGTGACGGTGGCGGCGGCGGTGGCGGTGGGACGACGGCTCCCGGTGACGGTAGCGGCAAAAACATCGAAAGCGGCCTCCCCGACGATCGCAAGATCGAAGGGCCGATCATTCACCTGAGCAACACCGAGCGATATTGGCCAGAGCGGTATCAGGCCAACGTGTTGGTCGACAAAGCGCTGCGGGACAAGCTGGACCTGCCTGTTAAAACCGAGCCGATCGAGTTCACGGTGATCCAGGAACGCGAGCAGAAGGGCGACTTCCACATGGAGACGTACAACTGGAGCCAGCTGCAGGGTGACCCCGACAGCGTGATGCGGGACAAACATCACTCCGACGGGCCGCGGAACTATCACCGCTACGAGAACCCCGACTTCGACGAGATCGCCGAAAAACAAAAAGTGGAGACCGACCGGAAGAAACGCCAGGAGCTGGTTTATGAGGGCCAAAAGATCCTCGGCGAGGACCGGCCCGAACACCAGTACGTCCACCTTAAATGGCCGTACGCGGTCCGAACTGACCATATCGATCCGGACACGTTAGTCGTGAACTCCTCCGGGCCACGGAACGCCTGGTGTTACACGCAGATGGAGCCGGTAAGCGAGAAAGGAAAAGTCGTCACGACCAACAACTGGGACCCGTCAGACTCACAGAACCCGCTCCATCACGGCACGACCGGCCCATCGCGGAACGCCACCCCGATGGGGATGATCCACGACTTCCCGATTCGCCTTGACAAGAACGGGCAACCGAAGAAGTGGGCGGCGAGGGACATCACATGGGAGGACGACACTACGAACGTCGTCACGTACCGCAAGGACATGCAGTTCCACGACGGCGAGTCGGCGACGGCCGACGACGTCGTATGGACCTACAACCTCATCCTCGACACTGCGCCGCCGGCGTACCAGACCTTCGTCAACGACGTGCTGGACGGCGTCGAAAAGACGGGGAAATACGAGGTCACGTTCAACCTCACGGAACCGTACGCACCGTTCGTCGCGGTCACACTCGGACAGATCCCGATCCTGCCGGCTCACTATTGGGAGGAACTCATCGAAGAAACGGGTGCCAAAGAGAAGCCGTGGCAGATATCGATCAGTGACGATCGGCCGGTCATCGGCAGTGGGCCGTTCAAATACGGCTTGTGGGATCAGGGCACTCGATACGAGCAGCCTGCGTTCAAGGACCACTTCAACGCCCCGAACATCGACAAACGGGTCCAGCGGCCACTGAAGACCCGGGATGCCGAACTCGAGGCAATCAAGAAGGGCGAATACGACATCCTCGACTACTGGTTCGGGGACTACGAAACCCTTGCAAATACCGCGGATGAGCGCGACGACATCGAACTGTTCACGTCGCTGTCCGACGGCCGCCAGACCACCTGGACACAAACTAAACGGCCGCCGTTCTCCGATGTCCGGATGCGGCAGGCGGTCTTCGCTATCATCAAGGCCGAACAGCCGACGATCATTAGCGAGCTCTACAAGGGCTTCGGCCAAGAGGCGTTCACCGTTATCTCACCGCTGACGAAGTTCTGGTATAACCCGGACACGCCCTACAACGACATCGAGGGACTGCAATACAAGTCGGGTCAGGATGTCGCGATCAAGATCCTCAACGACGCGGGCTACAAATGGGACGGCGAGGGCAACATCTACTACCCCGAGGGCGAAGTCCAGACGGAGTGGCCTGAGCTAGAATAATAGGCACAGTCGGCGAGTAGTACCTTCGATCGACGTTTTTGAACGGAATTGTTGACACTTGATCCGATGGCTGAACGAGCCAAAAGATAGCCCCTAGCACCGAAGGTTAAAAACAATCATTAAGAAATAATTAAATCAAAGGATCCAAAACAACGCTTACAGATGGCACTCAACAGAAAATACATCCTGCGTCGGCTGGTGTTGATGGCGCTATCGCTCGTCATCATCATCACGCTGCTATTCTTCCTCTTCCGGCTGGTCCCCGGTGGACCGATGGCAGCGATCATCTCACCAGCGATGACGCCACAGACACGGCAGGCGGTGATCGAACAGTTCGGGCTGAACGATCCACTCTGGGTACAGTATCTGCGATACATCGGCAACCTGCTCCAGGGCGATTTCGGGCGGTCGTTCTACTATAACAAACCGGTCTTTGCCGTGATTTGGGACCGGTTCTTCAACACGATGAGCCTGATGCTGACCGCGTTTTTCTTCTCCTACACCATCGGGACCTACGTCGGTGCCCAACTCGGCTGGCTTCGCGGGGAACGAATAGAGCGCGTCGGGATGCTCATCGTCCTCTTCCTCCGGTCGCTACCGGTGTTCTGGACCGGGATGGTCATCCTGTATGCCTTCTCGTTCCAGCTCAACCTGTTCCCGCTGGGCGGAATGCGTGCGTTCAACGCCGAGTATTCGGGATTCTGGAGTAAGTTCCTTTCACTGGACTTCCTCTATCATCTGGTGCTCCCGGTTGTCACGCTGTGTACGTTCTACGTCGGTCTCCCGCTGTTGTTGATGCGGAACAACTTGCTGGAGATTCTCGCGGAGGACTACATCCGGACAGCGCGGGCGAAAGGCTTGACCGAGCGACGCATCCTGTTCGTCCACGCCGCCCGCAACGCCATTTTGCCGGTCATCACCGCGTTCGCGATCGCGATCGGGTTTGCGGTGGGCGGACAGGTCTTGATCGAAACGGTATTTTCCTGGCCGGGACTCGGCTTGGAGATGGTGCAAGCCTCATTGCGGAGCGACTATCCGCTCGCTCAAGCGGCCTTCGTCCTGCTATCGGTCATCGTCATCGTCATGAACCTCGTCGCGGATATCGCCTACACATACCTCGATCCGCGTGTTCGCCTGGGTGAGACATAATGAGTGAAGAAACCAGAACCACAACGATAGAACCGGATACCGAAGTCGAAAGCGGGTTCGATCGGTTCATCCAGAACATCAAAGAGAGCGCGAAAGAACAGGCTCGCATCTTCTGGCGATCGAAGCTGGCAGTCGCCGGACTGGTGATCATCCTGTTCTACGCCGGCCTCGCGCTTGCGGGCCCTCACATCGTGCCCTACGAGCCCGATCAGCGGATGTACAACGACGCCGGCACATGGAAGACCCTACAGCCGCCGGACTCGGAGAACATCCTCGGCACAACCAGTAGTGCCCACGACGTCTTCACCAACCTCATACTCGGGGCGCGGATCGCGATGTTTGTGGGGTTACTCGGGGCCTTAATGGTGGCCGGAATCGGTACCATGGTGGGATTGATATCCGGCTACTACGGCGGCTGGATCGATGAGATCCTCATGCGGATCGTCGACATCCTCTATGGACTCCCGTTCATCCCGTTCGTGATCGTCGTGGCGACGGTCCTCGGACCCAGTGTCTGGAACGTGCTGTTAGGAGTCGCACTGCTGTACTGGAAGTCGACGGCCCGGGTGATACGATCCGAAGTCCTCACCATTCGGGAACGGCCGTACATCGAGGCCGCCGAGGCCGCTGGCGCGAACGACTTCCGGATCATGTTCGTTCACATCCTGCCGAACGTGATCCCGCTGTCGGCACTCTATGGCGCGATCGCCGTTGGGTACTCGATCGTCGCCCAGGCGAGCATCGCGTTCCTCGGCTTCGGGGATCCCTCGATCCCCTCGTGGGGCGTGATGCTACAGCGGGCGTTCGTCACTCAGGCCTTCGGTAAGGCCTGGTGGTGGACCTTCCCGCCGGGCATCTCGATTACGCTCGTCGTGCTGGGCGCGTACCTCATGGGGCGTGGCTACGAAGAGGTCGTCAATCCACAGCTACGGGAACGATAGTATGAGCGACGCAAACCTACAATTCGACGACAACGCACCGCTGCTCGAAGCCGATAACGTCACGATCGAATATCGGACCCGAGAGCATGGAAATCTGCGCGCGGTCGAGGGGATCAACTTCACGGTCAACGAGGACGAGACGTTCGGTCTCGTGGGCGAGTCCGGGTGCGGTAAGAGCACCGTCGCCCAGGCGATCCTCGGTCTGCTCCCGAGCAACGGGTCGGTGGCCGAAGGCGAAATCCGGTACCGGGGCGTTGACATGACCGAACTCGACAAACCCGAGATGGATCAGATCCGCTGGGAGAACATCTCGCTGATCAGTCAGGGCGCGATGAACGCGCTCAACCCGGTCCATCGGATCTCCAACCAGATCGTCGAGGCGATCCAGGCCCATCGAGACATGGGTGAGGAGGCCGCCCGTGAACGCGTCGCGGAGTTGTTCGAGCTTGTCGGAATGGACCCCGATCGGATGGACGATTACCCCCATCAATTCTCGGGCGGGATGAAACAGCGGGCCTACATCGCGATGGCGTTGGCGCTCGACCCCGATCTCGTGATCGCCGACGAGCCGACGACGGCACTCGACGTCATCGTCCAGGATCAGATCCTCAAACGGATCAACGAACTCCAGGAGGAACTGGGGATCTCGATGATCCTCATCACCCATGACATCAGCGTCATCGCCGAGACCTGCGAACGATTGGCAGTGATGTACTCCGGGAAGATCATGGAATACGGGAATCTACGATCGATCTTCGCGAATCCGTATAATCCCTACACCCTGGGGTTGCAGAACGCGTTCCCCACGCTACGGGGCGAGAAACAGAACCTCATCTCGATCCCGGGCAGCCCACCGGATC
>JBDGPX010000028.1:0-9801 GCA_042219475.1 Halobacteriales archaeon | reverse complement strand
AACAGAAAACAGGCGACTGGACTGTCAGCATCGTCGTTGAGTACGATGCCGAGTACCCAGACAAACCTGTTGTCGAGGATATTGCGGTTAAGGATACGGTTGGGATTGACCTTGGCATCACTAAACTTGTTCACGATTCCGAGAACCGCACGTTCGCTCGGTTAGACGAGGAAGACGACCGCAAGCGCATCGAGAGACGGCACCGCTTGCTTTCCCGCAAGCAACACGGTTCAGCCAATTGGGACAAGGCTCGGCAATTGCTTGCAAAGGCGTACGAACGCTTGAAAACCCGTCGTAAGGACTACCGTGAAAAACTTGCCAACTGGTATACACGCGAGTACAACGCCGTATTCCTTGAGGACTTAGATGTAGCCTCGATGATGCAGCAAGACAGGAGCAGCCGCAACATCGCCGCGATGTCGTGGTATCAGACAATTCAAGCGTTCAAGCGCCATGGCGAAAAGAACGGCTGCCACGTCGTTGTTGTTGACCCTGACGGAACAACAAAGCAGTGTGCAGACTGTGGCGATGAGACAGCGAAACCATTGTGGGTGCGCGAACACTCGTGCCCAAGCTGTGGGTTCACTACGAACCGCGACCACAACGCTTCGTTAGAAACGCATCAGCGTGGCTTGGAGAAACTGGGAGTAGAGTTTGAGCAGTCAGAGGTAGGGCTGGGACAGTCCGAACAAATGTCTGTGGAGACTGGTGTCACTGCGGGCAGGCGTCATCGGGACGTACTGCTTGCAAACACCGTTGCAGAAGCAGAAAGTCCGAACCTTGCAAACACCGTTGCAGAAGCATGGGGTAGTTCACTTGCTCAGCTACAGGGCGAGATCGATCGGTTCAACCTTTAACCGATGGGCCAGAGAACCTCGTTCAGAGTGTGGAAGTCAATGACTGATGCTATCCCCAATGCATTCGACGGACCCGGTGATCGAAAGGCAGCTCGTCCCGTCATCCGCGGCCAGTCGGGAGTGGTCGCCGCGGGGCACCCGATGGCGGCCGCGGCGGGGCATGAGATCCTCCGGCAAGGGGGCAACGCTATCGATGCTGGGGTTGCGGCCGGCCTGGTGACAAACGTCGTCCATCACGACATGACGAGTTTCGGCGGCGTGGCGCCGATCATCCTGTACTCGGCAACCGATCAAGAAGTCCGAACCATCAGTGGGGTCGGTCGCTGGCCAGAGCAGGCGAGCCTGGAGTACTTCCAAGAGAACCACGATGGCGGGTATCCCGAGGGGATCCTGCGATCGGTGGTCCCCGCAGCGCCCGACGCCTGGATCACGGCCCTCAAACTCGGCGGCGAATTGACGTTCGGCGAGGTAGCCGCCCCCGCAACCCGGATCGCCCGTAATGGCTATCCAGTCTATGAGTTCCAACACGAAAACATCAAAAAGGGCGAGGAACGCTACGCGACCTATCCCTCTACGGCCGATGTGATGCTCCCGGACGGAGACGTTCCAAGGGTCGGCGAACCGCTCGTCCAAGAAGCGCTTGCCGAGACGTTCGACCGGTTGGCGGCCGCCGAAGCCGAGCATACCGACCGGGAACGTGGCCTCATAGCGGCCCGAGATTACTTCTATACCGGGCCGATCGCCGAGGAGATCGGTGATTTCAGCGAATCCCATGACGGCTTCTTGCGGACAGAAGACTTGACATCGTTTGCCGTCGGGACCGAACCACCAGTCCACATCAAGTACAATGGATATGACGTCTACACGTGTGGACCATGGTCTCAGGGGCCGGTCTTCGCCCAGACGCTTGCCATCCTCGAGAAGTTCGATCTTCAAGCGATGGGGCACAACTCCACGGACTACATCCACACGCTGTTGGAGGCGCTGAAGCTGGCCTTCGCGGATCGGGAGTGGTATTACGGCGATCCTGATTTCGTCGACGTCCCGATAGATGAATTGACCGCGGACCAATACGCCGCTAATCGAGCCCAAACCATCACGCCCGACGACGCCATGACGGAACTGCCGCCACCGGGCGAGACCGCCGTGGAGCCGCCGGTGTACGATCTCGGCCACCTCGAAACGGATCCATCGATCGCGGGGAGTCCGTTCCATCAGGATACCAGCTACATCGCCGCGATGGACACGGACGGCAACGCCTTCTCGGCGACCCCGAGTGACAGCTGCGGCGGGACCCCGATGATTCCGGAGCTTGGCATTCCCATCTCGACACGAGGTTCCCAGTCGCGGCTCGATCCGCGACATCCCAATCGACTGGAGCCGGGAAAGCGCCCCCGACTCACCCCCAATCCGGCATTGGTATTGAAAGACGGCCGACCATTCATGGCGCTGGGCACACCCGGCGGCGATGTCCAACCGCAGGCGATGGTACAGGTGTTCTTGAACCAGGTCGAGTTCGGGATGAATCCCCAACAGGCGATCGAAGCACCCCGGGTTGCGACGTACAATTTTCCGGCGTCGTTCTATCCACACAACTACTATCCCGGCGTGAGCGCCGGCGAGGGCCGGATCGACGAGGAGACGTTCAGAGAGCTCAGCGAACGCGGCCACGACATGCAACGGTGGAATCGGTTATATCGGGTCGGCGGTGTGAACGTGGCGAAGCGGGATGACGATACCGGTGTCCTGCTGGCCGGCGCCGATCTCCGTCGGGAAAACTACGCGATCGGGGAATAACGAACGCCACAGCGAATTCTCGTTGGCGATGCGGGCTCGATTCCACAATCGATCGACACTTTACGTCGCTGGGACGAGTTTGTACACGCCACCGCCGTCGGCACTCCGGCCGAGCACGTAGAGCTCCCCAGTGGCGTCCTGGCCGAACGAGAATATCCGTCGGATTCCGGGACCGCCGTCGTCCAATTCGAGCACCCGCGTCGGCCAGAGGCCGGAGTCAGAGCGGACGGCGACGAACAATCGGCCATCGGCCGAGAGATCGCCGAAGACATACTGTCCGGTCAGCGACGGCAGTGCGGCGCCGCGGTAGACGTATCCGCCGATCACCGACGAGCCACTAACGGATTCTCCGGAGTGTGGATACTCGATGATCGGATCCTGGAGCGTCTCCCCACCGTGAATGTCTGACGGCACGGAATCCGGGCAGTTGTCCGCCCGGTAACAGTGGGTACCCTCCTTGACGTTCCATCCGTAGTTCCCGCCCTTTTCAACGGTGTTGACTTCCTCGTAGCGATTCTGCCCGACATCGCCGACATATAGCTCGTCGGTTTCGGTATCGAAGGACATCCGCCAAGGGTTCCGCAAGCCCCACGCGTAGTGTTCGTCAAGGCCATCGGTACCGACCAGCGGATTGTCATCGGGAATCCCGTAGGGACGGTCGTTCGGCTGGGTATCGACATCGATTCGGAGGAGGCTCCCTAACAGGTTTTCGGTGACATCCTGTCCATTACCGCCGTCGATGTCATCGTACCAGTCATCGACGTGGCCCGCTCCCTGATCACCGCCGGCACCGCCGTCGCCGACGGCAACATAGAGGTATCCATCCGGGCCGAAGGTGATATCGCCGGCGTTGTGGTTACCTTGTGGTTGGGGAATCTCAAGGATCATCCGTTCGGAATCCCGCTCGATGGTCGCGCCGTCGGTGCTGGCAGTAAACTCCGCGAGCACGAAGGTATGACTGTATCCCTGTGGTGTGCCCGATCGTCGCGGCGCGCTGTAGCGGACGAATACGCGGCGGTTCTCGGCGAATTCCGGATGCAGGGCCATCCCGAGCAACCCTTTCTCGCCGCCAAATTCCAGCGCATCACGGAGATCAAAGGCCGGTTCGTCACGACGGCCCGATCCATCGTGGAGGAATATCCGTCCCGACTGATCGGCGATATACCGCTGGTCGCGATCGGGATCGACAGCGAGAGCAACCGGCGCCTCAAGACCCGTCGTGAGCGGTTCCAGCCGAACGGCTGGAGTGGCGGGGGTTCTATTGTCGGCCGTATCCGACCCGGCCGTCGCGGTCGACTGATCGCCAGCGGGTTGGGCGGACTGCATACAGCCAGCCAGCGTCAGGAGGCCCAGGCTACCGAAAGTCGCCGATGTGAGAAAGCGGCGGCGAGTCCGGGTTGGAGATCGATCCATGGTCGTTGCAAAGGGATAGCATTAGAACGGTTTAATCCTGTTTTTTGGCCGAATCGCGAAATCCAGCACGGTGTCCTTGTTCATCCACTATCGGCGGACCGGAACGGCGCTATTTCGCCGGTACCGCGTCATCACCGGTCCGGCCGGCGTGCTCATCAAACGACCGGACTGGTGACACCGCAACCCAGAGGATGCCAGCAATTCCGGTAAGACTGACACCGACCACCACGAACACGGCAACTGAATCGGTGGCATTGGCGATGACACCGCCAACAAGGCTGGCGACCGATGCACCAAGCGTGAGTACCATCTGAGCACCCGACAGCACTGTCGCCCGCCCAAGATTCTTGAGTCGGTTGTTGAGATAGGTGTTCCGCAACGGGATGATGAGGTTCATCGAACCCCGGTAGAGGAACACTACCGGAACGACCGCGAGCGGCAGGGCGGCGATACTGCCGTAAGCAAGCCCGAAGATCGGGATCAGAAGGCCGAAGAACCGTCGAAGACCGATTCGGGATTCGACCCAACCAGACAACGACGTAGCGCCGGCGCTTAGCAGTTGAAAACCCGCATACAAGACCCCGAGGCTCGCCACCGGCAAGCCGACGGCCTTTACCGCCGGTTGGGTGAAGTTCCGTGACACCTGGAAGATTCCCCAAAACAACGCCAGATAGAGGACGAACCACCGGATGTCTGGGCGGTCGATCTGTAGTCGGAGCATCGAAACGGCTTCCCGGACCGTAAACAGCTCATCCTCGCTTAAATCGACCCCAACAGCGGGCAGGGTGGCCAAGAGAGGTAACCCGGCGAACGCGAGCGCGGCGTTCGTAAGAAAGGGAAGCCGGATATCGATGGTATAGAGGACACCGCCGGCAAGAGCACCCACCGCTGAGGTCACAAGCCTCGCTGTCCGACCACGTCCCTCGATGCGCGGATAGGCCGCCTCATCATCGGTTCCGCTGAGAAATTCATAGAGCCAGGCGGTCAAGGTCCCCGATCGAAACGTCTGACCGGCCGCCCAGATCACCCACAGCACCACGAACGCTATCGCGGATTCCACGAACGCATACGCCACCATCGCGACGGCTCGCAACCCGCTGCTGATCGCCAGGCTCGCCCGCCGCCCGAGCCGGTCGCCGACGTAGCCGGCCGGAATTTCGACCGTGAGGAACGCGAAGTTAAACACGGCCCCTGAGAGCCCAATGAAAAAGAGATCAAATCCCTTGTCCTGGAGATAGAGCAGACTGATGGGAAGATAGAACCCGGCGGCGTTCGTGACCTGATAGGCATAGTAGCGCAAGACGACGGATCGTCTGGCCATGACGAATCAGGGATTGTCCACGACACCATTGAGTGTTTTCTGAAGCGCATTCCTGTTATTTATCCGTCATATCTGGGGAGTCGGATACGATCGCTGTCAACCAGTCGAGACAAGTCCCGTAATGTTCGCCCCAAAAATCCGTGACTCACATCCGTTCATTCAGGTACCGACGGACCCGTTCGGCAACGGCCGACCGTAAGTCACTCTCGGGGACGACCAACGAATCATCACAATAGAGCCACGCGGCGGCTTCCCGACCGATGTCGGCGAGGACGCGGTCCAGAACGGCCTCAACACCCGGATGGTCGGACTGGGAGGTCTCGGCGACGGCCCGTTGAAGTCGTTGGTCGGTGACGAATCGGTCAGCCAGCTCGGAGGGCGAATTCTGAGCGAAATCGGGGCGAGATGCCTCGCAATCAGCCCGCCAGACCTGGCCACGACCATGGGCTTTATCCCGGATCAAGAGGCCAGCGACTGGATCATCCGCCCACCGTGCATCCGGCAACGCCTCGGCAGCAGCGTAGCGATCCAGATCGATATCCCGCGCTGGGATTTCCTTGTCGATCGCCGGCAGCGGGGCAAGTCCAAGCCGTTCGAAGACACCCGTAGCAGCGTCCGGAGAGAGATAGGTATCCTGCCGTCCGGACCAGACGTCGACCCCGAGAAACGGCGGCATCGTCGCCCAGTCGTACTCGATACCTGTGTTCCAAGTCGCCAGTCCGAAAAACGTGACCGTGTCGGGTTCGTCGACGGCCTCCCGGAACGTAGCCCGGTCAAGGTTCGCTCGAACCGTCTGTGTCGCCCGCCGGTACGGCAACGGCAACTCCTCGGGGGATTCGACGAGCCGATCAGCGGTTCCGAAGGTGATCAATCCGGATTCGGCGACCTGGAACCGTAGTTTCGCCCCGGTGACGAGCTCCTGGATCCAGAGATGACCGGACAGCGAGACATCCGTAAGCGGTGGCGTCGACGGAAAGGACTGCACGTAGCAACCGACACCGGCGGCCCTGTTAAGCGATGCGCCGGTCGAGGATTACTCCTCGCCCTGCAGCGGTGCGTCTCCGGCGATCACCGGACAGTTGACGAGCACGACGTGGTAGTCATCGATCAGTTCGATGATATGGCTGCCGTCGTACGTACACCGCACATCAGGTGGAGCGGAGAAATACTGACACCGCTGGCAGTATCGGGTCAGCTCGACTGTGTGAACGGGACGATCATCCGGAGCGGCGATCGGCTCCTCCAGATCCGCCTGCAACGCGTCCCAGATCGCCTCCCCATCGGGCGACTCAAGCACCGCAGCCAACGCTGTCAGTTCCTCAGGAAGCTCCGATCGATCCGTGGTGTTGACCCGGCATCGAAGGGCCGCAAGCGGATCCGTCTCGTCGTCTCCCATGGCCGTTGTGCGAACATGATACGGAGCCGTCGGAAAAATAAATGCCGTCGCGTAGCAGTTGTTGAACGCGCCGGAAGCAGTTACCGCTCCCAGTCTGGATATCGGATGTCACCAGCCGGGACCATCGGATACAGATCCCGAGTAACCGTCTCGTAGTCGTAAAATCGAGGGTCTTCGGCGGCCAAACCCGGGCTGTTGATCGTGATCACCTCGCTGGCGATCGGCTCGTAGGCCGCCCGGAAGTGATTCGTGCTCTTGACGACGATCGCGTCGAGTCGTTCGGGCTGAATGCCGACGTGTCGCCAGATCTCGGTGTCGAGTGGCTGGATACGCTCCTCGGTGAGGATGACCGAGACCGACCGCTCGGGACCGAGCTCGACGAGCGCAGTCCGACCCAATCGAGTCGTGGTGCCAGTACCCATCGGCCCGGTGTTGACGAACGTCCCGTCGGTGAGGGTTTTGACGTACGCGTCGGTATCGATGGGATCCCCGGAGGTGTCGTCGGCCTTGCCGCCGATCGAGACGGCGACCCGACTGCCGACGCCAGACTCGTGACAGGTCGTCACGGCGTCTACGTCACGGATAAGCGCAAACCCCGCGTTCTCGATCCCCTCGTCCAGCAACGCGCGCAATACGTGTGTCGTATCCGCCGTGCTGCCGGCGCCGGGGTTGTCGCCGAGATCGGCCATCACGATCGGTCCATCGGCCGAAACACCGGCGGCGATCCGCTCGCGTGCCCGCTCGATGGCCTCAGTCGGGCCGGGATCATCGCCGGTCAGTTCATCCCGAAGCTCCCACATCGCTGCGGCGAGGTCGCGGGCGGCCCTTCGGACAGCTGACGGGTCACTGCCAACGACCGGGATTGACGGCCCCATGAAAGGGACATCGGCCTGATGGAAGCCGGCGAAGACGTTGACCTTTCGGACACCGTCGCGATGTTCAAGCGTGCGGGCGTGGTCCATCAGCTCGGTCATCGGCCCGTCGTCACGGGTGTTCTGGGCAGGGCCGTACAGAATCACCGGCGGCCGTTCGATATGCATGACCGGGTCGAGATCGTCTCGGAGGATATCGAGGAGGATCGAGAGGCCACGCCGACCAGTATCGGCGGTATCGACATGGGGATACGTCTCGTAGGCGATCAGCGCATCGGCAGTTTCGACCATCGTATCCGAGATGTTGCCGTGAAGATCGAGGGTCACGACGATCGGCACCGCCCCGCCGACGAGCTCGCGCACGGCCGAGATGATCTCACCCTCGCCGTCCGTATGGTTTTCCGGGACCATCGCACCGTGCAGGGGCAACAGCACGCCATCGGCATCGGCGGCTGCCCTTTCGACGCGGTCATATAATTCCTCCAGATAAAACTCGTAGGTCGCCTCGGTGACGATCCCGCCGGGCATCGCAGCGGCGTACATCGTCGGCAGGAGATCAACCGATCCCTCGGCGGCGCCATCGATGACACCACCAATGACGGTATTCGTATCCCGCAGCTCATCCAGAACGGCCTCGTCGAAGGCTTCCTGTCGAAGGCGAAAGTCCTCGCGAGTCGTTGGTTCGTGAATAAACGTGTTCGTCTCGTGGGAGATACCGCCCACGATGATCCGTTCGTTTGGCATATCTGGTCCTCATCTGGTACCGTTATAATTGAGCGGGTCGTCGATCCGTAGGACCGATTATATTCAAGCTCGGCTCCGTGTATCCCACGGATCGAAAATCGATTTCAGATCCGATATGGAACGTCTTCGACCCGCAGAGCGATCAAAACAATCCTTACCGATCTGAGAGTCGATCGATCAACACAGAACCTCTGGCCTGTCGCATCCTAAAGTGCGCTCCCATCGCTGTGCCAGCCGGTGAAATCACCATAAATCGACCGACTGGGTCGCAATAATCCGGCAGTTAGCCCGACCTAAAGGCCGACCGAGTAGAATTAGGCATCACTAACCGGTCCTTAGGCCGGGCTTACAAAGGGGAAAGGGGGTATGTAACTGAGTTGCGGTAGACGGGCTGGAGGCCTTGGAGCGATCGTCCAACGAACGCTCGACAGGGGACAAATGGCACGAAAGGATCATATCATGGATCGGGCAAACCCAAAGACAGCAGACACAACGGTTCTGGTCGTGGATGACGAGGAAAATCTCGCTGATCTTTACGCGACAACACTCGCCACTGAATACGACGTGCGCACGGCAACCAGCGGGGCCAGAGCACTCGAAAAAATCGACGAAACAGTTGAGGTAGTGTTGCTCGATCGACGGATGCCCGGAATGACGGGAGATGCAGTCCTGGCAGAACTCCGTGATCAGGGGTATAACTGTCAGATAGCGATGCTGACGGCGATCGAGCCCGACCAGAACATCATCGAGATGCCGTTCGATGACTACAGGGTCAAACCGATCGAGAAGAGCGAGCTGTTGGGGCTAGTCGAAGTATTGGTCGAACGCACGGCCTTCGATGAACAGAGCCGGCAATTCTTCCGACTCGCCTCGAAGAAGGCAGCACTCGAAATCGCCGACAACGATAACAGCGAGGAATACGATCAGCTGGTCGATCGAATGGATACCCTCCGTTCGGAGATCGATAACACACTCGATAAGATCGGTGACAAAGCCGCCTACAGAGAACTCTCATGCCGAACGGCCTGAGTGCCGAGTGCCACAGACGGTCAATGGCCCCAGTCCCATCCAGCTCAACGGTCCTTGCACGCTTCGGTCCATCCTACCCACAACCCATGTGATCATCTCAGCGTTCGCGTCGTGGGGGCTCACCACTGGAATTCAGGCCCGGTGATCCTACGAGGTGTCAAGACGCATTCGTTCAGAGCGTCGGCCGCCGGATTCCAGCATCAGTTTAGCCGTCCTATTCGATCGAATGACATCCGAAGCCGAGTCATGCCGGCCGCCTGCTGTCTGAGTCCCCGTCGCCGATCAAACGCTACATCGTGACTCAGTTGTGGAGGTGACTGCTGTGTTGAATTGGGGTAAGGCGTAGCGATCATAGTGGATCACAGAGCTGTT
>JBDGPX010000073.1:0-10000 GCA_042219475.1 Halobacteriales archaeon | reverse complement strand
TCAGGGTTAGTGTGTACAACCAAGGGCCTCTACTTTTTGATAACCATCTTAGAGCGATATCCGAACGGGGAATTCGACTTACCACAGCAGGCAAGTGACGTCTAGAGTAACGTCATAGATCCACGGCTACCGTCCGTCGCGACGCCGGATGGCGGCATTGATTCCGGATATCACTCATCGTAGCGCCACCTACACCTCGATTTGTATCGACTCACCGACTGTCGTTCCGGAACCACGTTCGTTCTAGCGACTCTTGGATCGACCCACAGTTCGGCCGAATTATTGTCGGTCCCGCTCCTCGGTTTCGATTTCGTTCAGTTCCTCCTCCAGCTCTTGGCGCCCTCGTTTGAACTCCCCCATTGCCTGGCCTGTCGATCGGGCGAGTTCGGGGATCTTGGTAGCTCCAAAGAGCAAGACGACGATCAGGAGGATCACGAGCAATTCCGGCCCGCCCGGGAGCGCGAACTGGGGAAATATGTGTGATATCATGATAGCTCACCCCGATCCGACTGTTTCGTCGAGCTTTGGAAGCGTCACCGTCGGGATGGTGACCTGGGGTAGTGTGAGCCGCGGCAGCGAGAGGGTGTCGATGTTGAAGTCAGGTAGGTCGACAGAAATCCCCGAGAGGTTCAACCGTGGCAGACCCAACGTGTCGATGTCGAAATCAGGCAAGGTCACTGATATCGATGAGAGATTGAGCTGTCCCAGATCGAGAGTATTGATGTTGAAATTCGGGAGGTTCACGGAAATCGACGAGAGATCGAGATCCGGTAAGTTCAGGTCTGGGAGTGAGAAACCACTCACGGCCGGAATACTGTTGACCGTACTCTCGATATTGTCCAGAATCGAATTGATTTCATTCTCAATCGTGTCCAGGATGCTGTTGACGACGCTGTCAACGCTCTGTAAGTCGCTGAAGATCTGATTGAGCGTGCTCTCGATGTCGTTCGACGCGGTATTGAAGGCCGTGTTGAGATCGCCGATGACCGCGTTGACCGCTCCCTCGATGTCACCCAAAGCGCTATTGACGGCGCTGTCCACACTCTGTAAATCGCTGGCGAGACTATTGATCGCGTTCTCAACATCGCTCGTCGCTGTGTCGAGGGCGTTGTTGATTTCGCCGATGACTGTGTTAACCACTCCTTCGATGTCGCCCAACGCGGTATTGACCTTACTATCTACGCTCTGGAGTGCATTCGAAAGATCGTCGACAGCCGCCTCGATGTCGCTCGTCGCCGTGTCGAGCGCGTTGTTGAACTTGCCGACGACAGTGTTGACGGAGCTTTCGATGCTTCCCGCCGCCGAATTGAACTCGCCCTCGATCGTGCTCAATCCGGAGTTCAACGTGTTCTCGACCGCGTTGAGGTCGTTGTTGACGAATCCCTCGATTTTCGTTAGATTCGTGTTGACCTGCTGGGCGGCCGATTCTGCGAACGTCCTATTGGCCTGGACTTTCGCCTCGAGCTCCGAAATCCGTTGTTCGAGTGCCGCTCGTTGGAGTCCGTCAAGTGTGTCGGCATCCAATCCGGATCCGGGTCCGTCCTCGACATAGAGGAGGCCGTTACTATCGATGACTAAGTGATCGCCCTCGAAGTCCGTGATCGCCGTCTGATTGTTCGCCATCGTCAACGAGCCGAGATTGAGCAAACTGTTGCCCTGGGCATCGACGTCGCCGCGCCAGGGCCGGGTTCCGCCGCCTTGTCCGCCACCACCTTGTCCGCCTCCCTGTCCACCGTGACCGCCCCCGTGGTTGGCTTGGGTCGGATCGCCTACTGTCGCCAGGCCCCCGAGTCCCAGGATAGTAAGCAACGTACTCCGTCGTGAGAGCGGCAAGCGCTGTGTTCTCCGTTCGTCCCTCGTGTCCTCGTTGTCCTGTGTATCGTCCGTGCTCGTGTCGCCGAAATCACCGGTTCCGGTTCGTTGATTGCGCTGTGACATTTTCATCCCCACACCGGGATTGTCATGACCGATCTGAGCAGACATCATAAATCCCCCATATCGTAAACACTGTTCAGGACCGGCATCAGAACGGCTGAAAACGCTCTTTGCTGGTGGTGTCACATCGACAGAACTCGACCGGTTTAACGTTTGATTACCGTTTGTTTCGTTTATGACAACACTTTGATCTGGATCGCCATGGTGGTTCGTACCGCTCGGTTGAGATCTTGGCTTAGCTTGCCCGCCTCATTTGCAAACCCGATACGAGACATCGCCGCGGACGTCAGTATTGGGACTGATGATATCCGATCGCCGACCTCGAAAATGTTAGAAGTCAACAGCCAATCCTGGCTAACTCCTTTGACAGCGAGAGACTCCCGTCCTTCCTGTGAGACGGAAGCCTTCCGACACTTAGATGATTCTTACCGAAAAAGCATGTCCTGTTTCCCATTTTCAGTCACGACTATTTCGTATCGGAGTGTCACACCACTACAAGACTAAGTGCCACCAAAATACTGCATCCGGCGAGACCCAACAGGATGAGCTTCGTCGTCTGCTTCACCCCAGCAACCCCGGCCGTTGCCCCACGACCGCTGATCAGAGCTTCGAGACCGACGATCGCGGTGGCACAGCCACCGATGAAACTGGGCACCAACCAACTGGTCAGACCTGCTTCGAGAATCTGTCGGGCCGCAGCACCGGCAAGAAAGACACCTGCCAGTAACGGTGCGGTGGCGACGAGCCGTTTGGAGGGCATTATGTGACTGTCGGATGGACTCCATCAATAATGTCACGATCATCCGACAGAACGGGATTCTTCGCCACAGGCCTAAGACCGATGGGCGTCATGCCAGCGGTATGCGCGGTCAGCTCGATCATGTCACTATCGCTTGGGACGACCTCGATGAGGTACGGGCAACGTTCGGTGACGCCGGACTTGACACCGATTACGGCGGCGCTCATGATAACGCCGTCACGCACATGGCCGTCGTCGGCTTTGACGATGGGACCTATCTCGAACTCGTCTCGACGATCGATGCCGGGGATCCGGAATCCTCTCTCTGGGGGCCATATATCGTCGATAACGCCGGACCGACAGCGTGGGCCCTCGGCGTCACCGATGTCGCCGAGGAAGCAAAACGAGCCATCGATGCTGGGCTGCCGGTCAGTGGCCCTCAGCAGCTGTCGCGGGAACGCCCGGACGGACGGGCGGCTGAGTGGGACGAAGCGTTCATCGGAACTGACGCGGAACGGGAGAAACTCCCTTTCGTCATTGCCGATCGGACCCCACGACGACATCGTATCGAACCCTCACCAACGGTCGCTGCAGGGCCACTCGATGGCCTCGAAACGGTCGTCGTCGCGGTCGATGATATCCCGTCTGTGACCACGCTGTTCTCCCGACTCCATCGATTGCCCTCACCCCGGTTGACAGAAAACGATCGATTCGACGCGAAGTTAGCGACGTTTCCCGGTCATCCGGTCGCGTTCGTCACCCCACGGAACGGTTCGATCCTGACGGATCGGTTGACTCAGTTCGGGGAGTCGCCGTGTGCCTACCTCCTTGGAACCACGGCATTCGAGACCGCGCTCGACCGCTATCCGCTCGTCCCCGATGGGGAGTGGGGTAGCCGCCGGATCGCTTGGTTCGACGGTAATCCGCCGATCGATCGACTCGGCGTCATCGAGACGGAGTAGGTCAAGTCGGGATGACCGGATCGACGAGGGCGTATTCTATCGCTTCCTGGCGATCGTGGTCGATCCAACCGATCAGGGTGGGAATCCCCGGGGTGGTGTCCGTGTCGTGTTCCCCGGGACCTCCGGCTCTGGGGGCGATGGTGCATCCTCGGGCATCTTCTCGCCGGAAACGAGGAAATCAAGCGTATTGCCGACGAAGACCTCGTTGTCACCGCGGCGGTAATAGGCCTGGCTGAACACCGACGAGTCGCCGACGGCAGTTACGTTCCCCGAACGCACCACCACGCTGTATTGATCCTGTTTGCGTGTCTCGGAAAGCTCCGTCCGTTCGGTCGTTTGGACCACGGTGGTCGGTCCACGAACCGGCGTCGATTCATGCAGGACGAGTCGATCGACGTCTTCGGTGAGCTGGCCGTCCACAACCGGCGTCGCATACACGTTCCGGTAATTATTGTCGTATTGATGCATATTGTAGAGATAGCCGTTTCCGAAGCTGATTCCAAACTGGGAGACAACCGGTGCGAGCGGCATCGGCACGGACTGTTGGCGTTCCCTGGGCCCGAAAAACAGGAACCTGATTTGCATCTGTGGGGGTTCCTTGACGATGAGGACTCGGCCGCCCGCATCGGCGAAGGCCTCCAAGCCGTTCACCTGGGATTGGGTGTAGGCCTGTTCAGCACCGAACGCGATGAACGCGTCCGCCTGCTGGAGGCTCGCGTTGAACGGCGAGCTCCCGCCCGGTCCCGGCCGGGGGCCGCCTCGATTCGAGAGGAAGCGGACATCCACACCGTTTTGGGTGAGTGTCTCCACGAGCGGCGTCAGTTGCTCACGATCTATCGAGGCACCGTGGCTGGCGTCGATCAGGACGACTTTCTCCGAACCGTCCGCCGACATTTCGATCTCACCGGTTTCTCCGGGTACTGCGGCGACGGTCTCGCTCGAATACGCCTCGACATCGAGTGACTGGATGTCAGCCGGTTCCGGTTGCTCACCCCCGGCGAAGACGACCCCGCCAGCGACGACGAGGAATACGATGACCACAAACACACCGACGCGACGGGCGATTTCATCAAGCCGCATCAACGATCACCTCCTGATCTTCAGGAGTTCCATAGAGCATCAGGATCTGGACCGTCTCGACGCCCTCGTATCCGAACAGTTCCGACTGGGTGGTTATGCTGACGTTCTCGCCGATACCAATGTTGCTGAAGACAATGCCTCGTCTGGGTGGATCGAACGGATTGCGGTAGGTCACTTGGTAATTCGAGAGACCGGCGTCCGCCGCGGCGGCTTGGATCGCCGATTCGACGGTGCCGATCTGATCGGCATAGCCGTTCTGTGCCGCTTTGGCGCCAATGAAGACCTTCGCCTTTGCGACCTCGGATCGCGGGATCGTGATTTCCTCGCCACGTTCGTTCATTACGGCGCCGACGAATCCGCGCTTCATCGTCTCGATACTTGCGCGGAACTCGTCTTGTGTCATGCCGCCATGGGCCTTGTCAGGCCCGGACGTGACGACCGGAGAAAGTCCCTCGGTCGGTGCGGTCGCGATAACACCGACGTGACCGACGATCGATCCCGGTTTGACGAAGATCTCCTCGCTCGGGATGATCGTATAGTAGGCGCCGGAGGCCGCCATCGAATCGACGCTCGTATACACCGGCTTTTCTCGGGCGAGGCGCTTGACTGCCATATACAGGGCCTCACTGGCGGCAGCGCCCCCGCCGGGACTCGACACTTTCAGAACGACTGCTTTGACTGACTCGTTCGCACGGAGGGATTGCAACTCATCGATCGTTGCCTGTGATGTCGATTCCGTAATCGGCTCATCGAGCGTAACGACTGCGATATACTGTTCCTCGGCCGCTGTGAAGGCGACAGCGTGGGGAAAGACTGCGGCCCCGACCAAGACGGCGGCGACCGCGATCACGGTATATGACTTCGCTGCCGTTGCGACCATTTCATCGATGGGATTGTCCATACTACCTACGTTGCATCGAACGCAGGCGGCCGGTTAAGGCCACTCAATACTCAAAGGGCCATTTGACATTCGAACAATCATTCAGGATGCAGCGGTGCCTCTCTTACCTCCACAGTGGTCCGTGTCCGTTACAGTGTACGGTGGTCTCGCTCTATCGAGAACGCACAACGACGACTGTTCGCTGTGCCGCGCCGATTGATTGCCCCAATCGGGAGTCCGGCGTCCCGGTTGTGTCGGTTGGATCTGACGCTTGGTCGGCATCCGATCGTGTCTCGTTCGTCCACCACCGGCTCGTTCGATCCGCCGGATCCGTCATCTGGAACGGCTGCGGGAGTGCGGGTGCCCCCGCCGGTTTGAGGCTCAATCCCGTCCAATAACCGACGTGCCAGCCGACGGCACGGGGATTGACACCCGCGAGCGCGATTCGGATCTGTGTCAGATACTCCCTGCTGGCGTCCCGATCGAGATCGACTCCAGCGGATGTCGCACAGGAACCGACCATGACGCCCTCACACGATCCCTGTGGCCAGTAACTGATCACGATGTTCGCGTCGGATCGTTGATCGACGAACCGGAACGTGAGCGATCGGGGGGCCACCCCATCGGCACCGTTCTGATAATAGGCGAGCGCGTGGCGGATTTGGTCGTAATACCGTTCGGTGCTCCACGGCGGTAGCCGTTCTTGATCGATGTAGACCGTGAGCGTCGTTCGCCCCCACGGGTTCAGACGTTCACTCGCGTTTGGGAGCTGCTGACGTGTGGTGGCTGCGTATCGCGGTTGCATCAACGACTGTGGTGATTCGCCGTGTCGAATGCCGAGGATATGGCCGAACTCGTGTTTGAGCACTCGCCGTGTCGTCTCGTTCGTATATCCGGCCTCGATCCGGACGATTTCCGGCGGTTCGGGCGTCGAGTTGGATGTCAGAACGGGCGCACAGCCCAGTTCCCATTGGGCGGTCGTACAGTCGATCTGGGACTCGAAACGGATCAGAATGTCCGGGTCCTCCACTCCGGGTTTGAGCGTGAATTCCGCCGGATATTTCGCATGCTCACGGCCCCTGTTGTTCCAGTATTCAAGGGCGTCTGCGACCAGTTCGGTCGTGTTCACCTCATGATCCACCGGCCGATCGATGGCCACCACCAGCTTCGTTCGATTCCACGGACTGGACTGTTTTGAGGACGTCTCGGCCCCCGTCTCGATTGATCTCTCGACTGCCGACTGGGTTGATGTATGTTGGGGTTCGATCCCTTGCGGAGCTTGCTTGAGGACTGATCGATCGTTCGCCGTGTCCGGAGCCGGTTGAATGGCCGGGTTGGCTTGCGCCGATTCCAGCGGTTCGGCAATAGTGAGCGTCCCGGCTGTCAGAATCAGCAGACTAACAAGGAGGGCGAGCCGCCAGCGGGTCACGCGTACAACCGGATAGATAACGGGGGCTAATTTCAATCTTCAGGTTTTCTCTCTCGTCGTCGGTGAATGAAACGTCAGACCTACTGTGGATGGTGATCGGTGGCTCGCCCATTTGCATTCCATCTCTTCTCATCACATTCCGAATCCGTACCCATCGACGGGGCCGAAGTCAGCTATTTATTGGGTGGTCGTGTGTCATCGGCATGGACTTCGAGTCCTCTGATCGCGTTCGGGAACTCAAGGGACGGGCCGACGAGCTGATCGCGGAGGTCATCGACCCATTGGAAGCCGAACACGCTGAGTGGCTCGGTAAGGATATGGAGCAGACCCTGGTCGGCGACGACGATCTCCTCATCGATGCGTACTGGGATGTCGCCGAACGGATCCGAAAGGAAGCGGTCGATCACGGAATCTACAACTGCATTATGCCCGAGGAATACGGCGGCATGGATCTCTCGTGGGTGGAGTTCGAGCAACTCGTCGAACACCTCCATGACCGGCGTAATCCCGGTCTCCACCGAAACGCCATCGCCCACAGCTCGACGCCGTTTCTGTTCAACTTCGATGACTCGCTCTGGGACGATTATATCCAACCGGTGCTCGACGGCGAGGCACTGATGGCCTTTGCCATGACAGAGGAGACTGCTGGTTCGGATCCCCAGTACATGGAGACGACCGCCGAGAAGGACGGCGACGAGTGGGTGATCAACGGACTCAAGAAATACGTTACTGAAGGCCCTTATGCCGATTTTCACGTCGTCTTCGCTCGGACCAGCGGCGATCCAGGCGATAATGAGGGGATCACTCCGTTCATCGTCGATCCTGATCAGCCGGGCGTCGAAATGCCCGAAGTGCATAAGGTAATGGGAGGGCTCCCGCGGGACCATTCCTACTACCGGTATGACGATGTCCGGGTACCCGAGCACAAGGTCGTCGGCGAGGTCGACAAGGGGCTCACCTCGGGCATGGAGTGGATCAACTACGGGAAAGTCTACGACGCTGCCCGTGCGGTCGGTATCTCCCAGTGGCTGTTGGATACGACCATCGAGTACGCCAAAGAACGCCAGACTTGGGACGTCCCACTTGCGGAACGGCAGGCGATCCGGCACAAACTCGGTGAGATGGATCGCAAGATCAAACGCACCCGCTGGCTCACCCGGCGGGCGTGCTGGGAGCTCGATAAGGGCGGACGGACCTATGGATGGCAGGGACTGATGAAAGTTGAGGAAGCAAAGACACTCAATGAAGTCGCCGACGAGGCGGTCCAGATACACGGGGGTAAGGGCTTTGATCGCGAACACCCGATCGAGTGGGTCTATCGGCATGCCCGAGTCTACCGGATTTGGGAGGGTGCCGAGGAAGTCATGCGTAACCAACACGCGAGCTCGCTGATCGACCACGACGGGATGAACGACGAGTAATCGTGGTCTCGGATCGGTGATTTTCCTTCGGGACCATTCGGTACCCTTGCTGAAATCGAATTCCGCAGGTATCCGCGGCAATAACGGCCAGCTGTAGGCAATGAAGCGTGTTATTCCGTTGCATGTGAGCGAGACTCGCGCAACTACTATGTATCTCTCCGCCGTTTAACCTGATAATGACACCCCAATACTATCGATGTGAGTGCGGTGAACGTATGGATTATCAGTCAACGAAACACAACGGTTGTCCGGTTTGTGGGAACGTCCCACGCCACAGCGCCGACTGAGTCGCCTGATAACTGATCCGACCGGCGGACCACGGTGTTTTTCGTATTTCTCTCTGTATGCTAGTCATTCACTTGACCGACTAACACCCCTTTGGCCTGATTTACAGTGTGCCATAGAGCCATTCACGACTCGTTACAATCGTCCCTGAACGGTAGATCTGTCTCAATCCGTTAGCAGTGGACTCGAAACAGAGAATGATCAATCAATGAACTACTTGGCTTTCTTCCGACACTTGAGACGACGGTGATCTCTCGGGTGTCGTAGTAGCAAGCAGACGAATGACGAATTCGGTGCCGTCAGCCCCCGTCTCCTCGAGTTCAAGCCGACCACCGTACAGCTCAACCAGGTTCTGCATCAGAAACAGACCATAGCCATGATCGGCTGATTCCGGCGGCTCGAAGAGTTCCTCCCGGTCCTTGGCCGGAATACCTGATCCATCATCACGGATCCGTATTGTCACCCATCTTTCATCATGTCCGACCGTGATGGTAATCAGAACGGCCCCATCGTTGTGTTCGATCGCATTCTCTATCAAATTCCGAAAGATCCGATTGACGAGATCACCCGCCAGCACGGATGCCGATTTCATCCCGACAATCTCAACAGTAGCCGATCGGTATTCCCGTTCTATTCTCGCGATCTCTTTTTCGAGGATCGGTACGATGTCCATTACGTCAAGTTCTGGTTCGTGATCAGTGGCGGTGAGAATCGTCCTGATCGATTCAATAAATTCCGCGATCTCCACGCCGCTCTGACGGATGATTTTGAGATAATCGGTATTCTTTTCGTTCGTGTTGAGCTGATTGACGAGTAGTGTTGCGTAGCCATTGATTTTGTTCGCCTCGTTCAGTACTTCATGTCGGAGATATTGATTCAAATGTTCAAGTTGGGACCGCTGGCGCTCCTTTTGTTTGGCGAGCTCACGCGACCGGTTCCGTTCGCGTTCGCGCTGTTTCGATCTGATCGCTAACATACCTGTCACTGTCCCGGCGGATGCCCCGAATCCAAGGGACATCAGAAGGATCAACCACCGCTCACCAGTATCGAATGAGGGCTCGATTACGAACAACGCCGTATTCATCGCCACGAGAAACACCGACGCCATTCCGATCGTCCAGACAACGATCCGAAATCGAATTTCCTCGGTGAGATCCGACTCCTCCAACCACATTACCGCCCCCAGCAACACGACTACCGGGACAACCAGGAGAATAACTTCGAGATATTCGCTTTTCTCACTCGCTTTTTTCGACGCAACCGTGAATT
>JBDGPX010000156.1:0-10315 GCA_042219475.1 Halobacteriales archaeon | reverse complement strand
CCATCGTGACCTACCGTACACCCTGATCGTTGGTAAGGGCTCCGACCACGGCTCGGTATCCTCGCTGGTGACGATCGGATCCGTCACAGGGGCCGGCCCATATCGATCGCGAATTAAAGAAAATGCAGGAGAAAGCCGTGGGTAGCTCAAAGCCAGGGGGCTCGTTCCTCGCTGTTCTGTGGGCTGGCGTCGGTGGACTGGTCGGCGCCATCGCGGTTCGACTCACTGCCCCCGTCGGCGGCCGTTCCGACGCGTTCGACACTCTCGGCGGCGACATCGGCGACGCTACCGTCGGGATCGAACGCCAACACGCCGGCGACGACGAGTACCGCAAGCGGGGCGGGACCGGGCACGAACCCCAGCAGGCTCAGCGGCAACACCCCGAGGGCGACCGCGCTTCCGAACCGGAACCGGTCGATATCGACGACGCCGCGTAGCGTCGGTGCCAGCACGGCGACAAGGAGAGCAAAGCCGACCCCGACCCCGGCGGCCAGGGCGCCACGCAGGATGAGCTCCGGCTGGAGTGTCACCGAGAGGGTCGCGCCACCGGGATCGAAGCTTGCGATCGCCCCGAGTCCGACGATCACGGCCGGACGGGGGAGGAACTCCCCGATACGTGCGCTTGCGGTTTTCGCGGCGACCGCCAGGATGACGAGGGCGGCAAACCGCTCGAAGATGGCGAGATCAAGGAGGCTCGCGATCGTCGGTGCAAGCGCCGCTTCCGCGGCCGCGACGGCCATCAGGAGGACGCCGAGCGAGGCGATGCTCACGACGTGGTCGCGACGATCTCCTTCGAGTTCGGCGAGCACCACGGCGACCGTGGCACTGCCGCTGAAGACGAGCAGGCCGATCTGGAGGATCCCGCCGACGGTATCGAGCATCCCGGCGAGGACGAGTGCGGGGAAGATCCCATCGACGAGCGGTAGCCCCATGACTGTCGCTAAGAGGACCGTGGCACCACCGACCCGTCGCTCAAGGCTGAGCGCGATCGGATGCTGTGAGTTACTCATCGCGCCTAAAGACGGCCATCACCACTGGCCAACCGGCGATAGTGTCCAGGGGATCGCTCGGACGGGCCGTCCCGCCCGCGCGTCCCGTGGACCGACTCCGCGTGCTGACGGCCACATCCGCGTTCGGGTCCGGATGTGGTTTCGAAGGTGGGTTCCATAAACGGTGTAAATGTAAATCGCGTGCCGGAACGGAGAATCGACTGACCGGCCATGCGACCCGCAATGGAACCAGCGGAGTCCATATCGACTATTGTGATCGATCTCATCATAAGTATTGTGTGGCAGGGCTCCGCATGCGGTTTCGCCAATTTCCGGCGGCTGACGGGTCGTGGGATGTGTCACCACGGCCGCCAGTTGGACGACCTCGCAATGTTTTTCATGCGGGTGACCGTTCGGTTTACATGGCGAACGATCCCGATCGGTTCTTCTCGTCGAAACTCCAGGTCCCGGAGGCGTTGACCTTCGACGATGTCCTGTTACGACCCAAAGAGAGCCGTATCGAGCCCGACGAGGCCGATGTGAGCACGCGGGTCTCCCGGAACGTCGAATTGACGGTCCCGGTGCTCTCGGCGGCGATGGATACGGTCACCGAAAGCGACATGGCGATCGCGATGGCCCGCAACGGCGGGCTCGGTGTCCTCCACCGGAACATGGACATCGACCGGATGGTCGACGAGATCGAGGCCGTCAAACAGGCCGATGAGCTGATCATTCCCCGCGATGACGTCGTGACGGCAAGCCCCGATCAGACCGTCCGCGAGGTCGACGAGATGATGGAACAGGCCGATATCAACGGCGCGCCGGTCGTCGACGAGAACGACCGGGTGCTGGGCATCATCTCCGGCACCGACATCCGGCCGTACCTCGAAGTCGGTGAACGCGACGAAGTCCGGGAAGCGATGACCGAGGAGGTCATCACGGCCCCCCAGTCGGTGACCGCCCGGGAGGCCCTGGAGTTGATGTACGAGCACAAGATCGAGCGGGTGCCCGTGGTCAACGAGGACAACCGCCTGACTGGGCTCGTCACGATGCAGGGAATCCTCCAGCGCCGCGAGCACGAGCAGGCCGCCCGCGATGGATCCGGCAGCTTGCGGGTCGGGGTCGCCGTCGGCCCGTTCGAGCACGATCGGGCTATCGCCGCTGACGAGGCTGACGCGGACATCCTCTTTATCGACTGTGCCCACGCCCACAACGCCAACGTCGCCGACAGCGCCCGGGAGATCAAAGCCACCGTCGAGGCCGACGTCGTCGTCGGCAACATCGGCACCGCCGAAGCCGCCGAGGACCTCGTCGATTTCGCCGACGGACTCAAAGTCGGGATCGGCCCCGGTTCGATCTGTACCACGCGGGTCGTCACCGGCGCGGGTATGCCCCAGATCACCGCCGTCGCGGAGGTCGCCGACGTGGCCAGCGAGGCCGAAATCCCGGTGATCGCCGACGGCGGCATTCGGTATTCCGGCGACGCGATCAAGGCCATCGCCGCCGGGGCCGACGCGGTCATGCTGGGATCGTACTTCGCTGGGACCGACGAGGCGCCGGGACGGGTGATCACCATCCAGGGCAAACGCTACAAGCAGTACCGCGGGATGGGCTCGGTCGGCGCGATGCAGTCCGGCGGCGGGGATCGGTATCTCAAGGAGGACCCCGAGGACGATGAGGAATTCGTGCCCGAAGGTGTCGAGGCCGCAACGCCATACAAGGGCCCCCTCGAGGACGAACTCTACCAGCTGGTCGGCGGCATGCAAAGCGGGATGGGATACGTCGGGGCGGCGACGATTCCGACGTTCAAGGAACGCGCGGAGTTCGTGCGGGTTTCGCAGGCTGGCCAGACCGAGGGCCATCCCCACGACGTGATGATTACCGACGAGGCACCGAACTACTCGCCACAGAATCAGTCCTGAACGCCATCTTGGCCTCGGCCTGGGATCGACGATCCCCCGATCGGCACGATCGTGGCGTACTCCGGCTTGCTCGTCGCTTGCGTTTGCATCTACCGCTGATTTCCGGCCCCGCTAACGGTCTTGTTTTAATATCCCTGCGCTTGTAACGGACTCAAGGACGCGTCATACCGTGGTACGGCCGGCACAACGGGCTTCAATCTCATCCCCCCGCGTTCATCCCCCATTAGGGGACGTCACCGTCTCCGACGATCGGCCGCCGCAATATCGGCCAGAGCCCCGAGCTGTCATCCACACACGAGTGCTCGATTGCGCTGAGCGCCGGGGGCTCACGTCTCTTGGAGAGCCAGCATGACGATCGCCCGACTCGCCACACTGCATCCGGTGTTCATTGGCTACGTGGTGGCGTTCGCCGTTGCCGCGATCGCTTGCTTGGTGACCCTTTCCCCGACGCGGACGATCGAGGATACCGAGACCCGCCGTGGTCTCGTTGCCCTGTTGGTGACCAGCGCCGGATGGTCGGTTGCCCACGTCGGGTTTCTGTTAGTGCCGTCGATCCAACTGAAACAGCTGTTCTATCTGGCCGGGCTCATCGTTGGGCTGGCAACGATCGGACCGTGGTTGTATTTCTGCTCGGCGTACTCCGGTCGGTCGCTCCATCTCAACCCCCGATACCGGTATATGGCGATCGCCGTCTTCCTCGTGATCGTGGCTGTCAAGGTCACCAATCCGTTCCATCAGCTGTACTACACCGTCGAGTACGTCACCACACCGTTTCCCCATCTCGCGGTTCATCATCAGCCGATCCACTGGCTCGTGATGGGTTTCGTCTACGCCCTTGCGTTCGTCGGGTATTTCATGTTGTTCGAGCAGTTCACCCAGGTGAGCTACGATACGGCCCCCCTGCTGGCGCTCGTCGGCGTTACCGGGCTCCCTGTCTTTTTCGATCTCATTGGCGTCATGTCGTCCCTTCTGCTCGATATCACCCACGAACCGCTCGGTGTCGCGGTCTTCGCGGTCGGTGTCTCGTATATCTTCCATGAGCGGTTCCAGACAGTACGGATCGCCAGTACCCACGAGGATCCGGTCATCGTACTGGATGGTGAGGATCAGATCCGGGAGTACAACGAGCTGGCCAGTCGTCTCTTCCCGCAACTCGAACGCCAGGACGTGATCGGAAAACCGATCACGGAGATCGTTCCGGATGCCATCGAGGCGCTTGACTCCCCGTCCCGTACGGTTGCGATCCAGCGGGACGGGACGACCCGGTACTACCAGGTATCCGAGAGTCCATTCGCCGCCGGCCAAACCCAACTCGGACGCCTGTTGGTGTTTGCCGATATCACCGAACGCGAACGGTATCGGCGTGAACTCGAACGCCAGAACGAGCGGTTAGAAGAGTTCGCCAGTATGGTCTCCCACGATCTCCGCAACCCACTCAACGTCGCCGCCGGTCGCCTCGATATTGCCACCGAGGACCGCGACGACGAACACATCGCCGCCGCGACGCATGCTCTCGATCGGATGGAGACCCTCATCGATGATCTGTTGACCCTCGCTCGTCAGGGCCAGCCGATCGACGAACCGGAGCCGGTCATGCTCGGCCTGATCGCCGAACGGTCGTGGTCGGTGATCGATAGCCAGGCGGCGGATCTCGCCATCGAGGATGAGCTTACCGTGTTGGCGGATCCCGACCGGCTCCAGCAGTTACTTGAGAATCTCTTTCGGAACAGTATCGATCACGGCGGGACGGCGGTGACGATCCGAGTCGGCCCCCTCGCGAATGAAGGTGGCTTTTACGTCGAGGACGATGGTCCCGGTATCCCGCCGGACGAACGTGAGGATGTCTTCGAGAGCGGGTATTCGACCGCCGAGGACGGTACCGGCTTCGGCCTCGCGATCGTGAGGGAGATCGTCGAAGCCCACGGATGGGCGATCAACGTCACCGAGGCCGAATCGGGGGGTGCACGCTTCGAGATCACCGACGTCGACTTTGTACCTGCCGCCTAAATCGTCGTTCTGTGATCCAGCGAATAATGGGATTTGCCTCCTCCTCGACGCACTCTTTCGCGACGGAGAGCTATCACGGTCCCGCCCAGCCCCCGATCGACTTAGATGAGGCCGATATACGAGAGTGCGCTGTAAACTGCGCCCGAGAGGAGCATCACCGCCATCAGGATGGCGAACCAGGTGCGGCCGTTCCCGGGGATATTGGGCGTCTCCGAGGGGAAATACGGAGACAGCGGGTTGTTCGGTTTCGGGCGCTGATCGGTCACGATCGGGACTTGACGGCCGATCGTATTTATCGATTGGGCGACGGTACGACGATCCGACCGTGTAGGGGGAGATTGCCGGTGTCGCCTTCGATTCACTCGAACGAGGGCGTTCCCGGATCCGGCACTACCTCGAATGCGTTGAGAACACAGGCGATCATCGAGTAGTAGCCGGTCGTGGCCGTCAGTTCAACTGTGCCGGTCATCCCGAGCTGTTCGACGGCTGTCTCGTAGGTGTCGTCGGCCACTCGATTGGTTTCGATGAGCTCTCGAGCGTATCCGACGATCGTCCGTTCGGGCTCGCCGAGTGCCGGTAGGTCGGCTTCCTCGGCGATCAGCTCGATCACATCGGCATCGACGCCGGCCTCTTCGGCGATCGGGGCATGAGCAGCCCACTCGAAGGCACAATCCCAGGCGCGTGCGGTCGTCAGGATTGCCGTCTCCCTGGTAGCATCCGGGAGTTCGCCCTCGAATCGGATGTATGCCCCGAGGTAACCGATACGTCCGGCGACCTCGGGGCTGTGGAGGAGCACCCGAAACGGTCCCCGTACGCCGCCGCGGCTGTCGACGATGGCGTCGTAGTGATCTCGGCTGTCCTGGGGAACGTCGGCTCGCTGACTGATGAGCGGAATGCGATCACTAGATGTCACAGCCGATCACAGCATGGGTGTCCCCAACAGTCTTTGTGTTCTGTTGGGGGTTTATCATTCGGACTGCCCGTAGTATCCCACATGTCTTCCGATTTCGAGGGAGGGAACGGCGGGGTATTGGCCCCGGACGACGCCTTCAGCGCCCTGGGCAACGAAACCCGAATGGAGATCCTGCAGGCCTTGGGGGAGGCTGGGGAACCCCTCACGTTCTCGGAGCTCCGCGAGCGCGTCGGAATGCGTGACTCCGGGCAGTTCAACTACCATCTCGATCAGGTGCGCGGTCACTTCGTTCGATCGACCGAAGAAGGCTATGACCTCCAGCAGGCTGGCCGGCGTGTCATCGAGGCGGTCCTCTCGGGGGCCGTGACCGAGGAGCCGGATCTGGCACCCACCGAGATCGACTGGCCCTGTCCGTACTGTGGGGCAACGACCGAGGTGATGTACGATGTCCGAACATCCCGGCCGCTGAAACTCTACTGTACCGAATGTGCCGGACCGGAAATGACATGGGAACCGTTCGAGCATGGCCAGCTCGCAGCACTGCGGTTCTCACCGGCTGGGCTCCGTGGTCGCACACCGTTGGAAATCTTCCAGGCCGCAGCGACCTGGGAACATCTCGAAAACTTGGCGGCCTATCGGGGGGTCTGTCCCCGGTGCTCCGGCCGGATCGATCATTCGATCAGCGTCTGTGCATCCCACGATGCAACCGATGATGCATGCGCACACTGTGGCCGTCGCTATGCGATCCAACACGACAGCCGGTGTACGAACTGTATCTTCGATCTCGAAGCAGGTTTCGCCGCGAATCTCCTGTTGGGATCGATCGAGATGCTGGCCTTTCTCACCGATCATGGCATCAACCCACTGACCGATGCCTGGGGGCCGATCATCGAAAGCGCCGACGAGACAGTGCTCTCGACGGACCCGCTTCGTGCCCGGTTTACGTTCACGATCGAGGACGATCATCTCATTCTGACTGTCGACGAGACTCTTTCGGTCCTAGACAGTCAGCGGTAGGTCCAGACAGCGTCCAAATCTCGGCGTTTGACAGCTGTGACCATCGGTGAGATTCAGGATCGTTCGCGCCAGTTGTTCAGCCCTACGTATATACGGCTCCGGATCCGTTTCAGGCCATGCACAGAAGAGCCCTCCTCACCGTCTTTGTGGTTGGCCTCGGTCTCCCCGGATGTTCCTCCCGGCAAAGCACCACTCCGCCCGGTTCAACGACATCCCCACCGACGAAAGACGGATCCACGACAACTAGGCGTCACACGGCCGTTGGCATCACGGCCACGTTTACGTCGTTGACGGACACGCACCGACCGACGATACCGCGAGCGCTACGTTCGACGATACCCAGGTGACCGTGACCGGGACAATGGATCCATCGGGCTGTAATCGTCCGACGTTGGCGGCGGTTAGCTACAACGTCACGGATGGTGTCATCAATCTCAGGATCGGTGCCGAATCACCGCACGGTCCAACGGCGACCGTTGAATGTGGCAACGCAGTTTCGACTACCGTAGTAGACTCTCGACCGAACGCGGCCGTCCGGATGCCGTTGAAGTCGTCCACGATTATCAGGGGAAGGACGATCGATCGTTCAATCTTGACCGAGCTGATCGAGGGAGTCAAACCGCTCGTTGGACTGGCGACACCGTCGGTACCGATGCGGTGCTCTGACCGTCGACTGAACCGGCTGTCAGCACAGCCGTGACTGATGAAGGGTCACGACGGAGGCATCACGGCGCTCTAAACGTGATCACCTGGTGGAGTCACAGCAGTAACAGCGCAGAATCCCACGGCTTCAGCCGTGCGGAGGAAGCGCGAAACTCCATGATCACTCCACCGATCCGACATTACCCGTCGTGTACGAATCCACCGAGGAGACTCCCCAAGACACTGAGCCCGACGGTATAGACGAGCACAAAGCTCGTCACTCCGAACATGGCTACTGCCGGCGACAGGCCCAACGGTAGTCCGAGCAGGGCACTGGTCGAAGAGGTCGTAAGATATACCCCGATCATTAGATACGGAAGAAAGGCAATGAGGCCTGCAATCGCGCCGGCACTGGATCCGTGATCGCCCGTGCGACGGTCGAGGTACCCGGCGACAGCGCCACCAAGTACTGTCGATAGTGGAAGAAACGACAGGAGGACAGCGACGACGCCGCCAACAAGGCCATTGCGGAGGGTCGTGACACGCGAAGCTGGGGCTGATTGATTGTCTGAGTCGCGATACTCGCTCGGATGTTCGGTTATGCTCATGGTTACTACCCGTCCCGAACAACATGGTCTCCGACAGAAGCTGTTGCTCCCAGTACGTTGGTGTCATTTATATCATCGGACGAAGCGGCTCGATTTCGATCATCGAGCGTATCAAGCGGAATTTACAACTACGGGACTAATGCACCTACGTACGGCTGGCGGAGCCCGAATTATTTTGCCTGTAGACACTCAGGCAGAGGCATGTCGGTCACAGAGGGCGTCCTGCCGCCGATTACGACCCCGATGGATAGTTCCCGCAACGTCGACTACAACGCACTCCGATCGCACATCACCCGACTGGAGGACGCTGGCGTCCACGGTATCATACCGTGTGGGTCGACCGGTGAGCGGGCGACCCTCTCTCGTGACGAGCATGAACGGATTTAGCCGGGACAGGCGCGAGCTCAACGCGAGAAGCGATCGATCTCTCACGACATGCCGCAACAGTCGGAGCCGATGGCGTCTTGATCATCTATCCATACTATAGTTGGCCGAGTAATGACCACGTCATCAACCATTATGAGGCGATCGCTGAGGCGATCGATATCCCGGTCGTCATCTATAATATCCCCAAGCGCACCGCTCGAAATCTCGAACCCGAGGCAACGATCGAACTCGCCAGACATCCAAACATCGCCGGGATCAAGGAATCGGCCGGCGATATCGATCAACTCTATCAGCTCCTTGATCGGACGCGAGATCTGGAGTTCGATGTCCTCTCGGGCTATGATTCCCAGGCGTTCTCGACGCTGACGCTCGGCGGTACTGGTGTCACCAGCGTCGCCGCTAATGTCTTTCCCGAGACTGTCTGTGCACTGTATGATGCGGCACGGGCGGGCGATATGCAACGTTGTCGGGAGCTCCATGAGGAGACCCTCGCGATGGAGGCCGCTATGAACCTCCAGACGATCCCGATTGCGGTCAAGGCCGCGCTCGATCTTATCGATGTCCATGACCCATACGTCCGCCCGCCATTGTACGATGCCGATCCGGACACACGGGACGAACTCGAATCCTTCCTTGCGGAGCGGGATCCAGCCTGATCGTTCTATGATGGTACCGCAGGACAATCGGTGTGATCTCCATGTCGGGACGCCCGAACATGGCAACCGACGTAATCACTCCCCACGCGTCAGCCGGGACGGCTATCCAACCAGCTGACCGACGCCAATACAATCCAATGACTGAGCACGACATCGCGATCATCGGCGGCGGGATTTTCGGCGTCTCGGTCGCGAAACATCTCGCCGAGAAGACGGGGTTCGACGTGTGTGTGCTCGAACGGGAATATCAGCTGGCAACCCACCAAAGCGGCCGAAATTCCGGGGTTCTTCATCCCGGGTTGGCATTGACGCTCGAACCCGGGACACGCAAAGCGCAGTTTGCAATCGAGGGATGCCGACGGCTTAGAACATACTGTCGGGAGCGTGACCTACCGATCCGGGATACCGGATTGATGGTCGTTGCGACGACCGATGCCGAAGTCGCCCAACTCGATACCGTTTAACATCGCGTCGAACAGCTTGGCGTTGATGTTGACCGACTCGACAGTGCGGCGATCCACGATCGGGAACCGAATGTCCAGGGTCAGGCAGCGCTGTATACGCCGCTTTCGGCTACCGTCGAAACACAGGCCATCACGTACGAACTCGCGAAGGGTGCCCGTCGTGGCGATGTACAGTTCCATCTCGGCTATACGGTCGAATCGCTCGATCGGACCGATGGCAGCGTCCGAATCGATACGGACAAAGGGTCACTTACCGCCGACTATGTGGTGAATGCGGCCGGCACCGCGGCCGTTCATCTCGCACACGAGCTCGGGGTCGCCGAGCAGTTCAGTTCCGTCCCGTTCCGGGGCCAATACTACGAACTCACGACACAGTCCTCGGATCTCGTCGCATCGAACGTGTATCCGACTTCGATGCCGCCACGAGTGCCGAACCAGGTCGGCGTTCACTTCACCCGCCGACCGGACAACAAGGTCATCATCGGCCCAACAGGAATGATCGCCTTCGGGCTTGACACCTATGGGATGACGGAGTTCGATATTGACGAAATCTAGAGAGTTTGATCCCTTGCGGGCGGAGCTCTGTGACAATGAAGGTGATTCCAGCTCGACCGTGTCACCACCGGCACCGCATCGTAGTGATCCGGGATAAGTTCGGGGGTGTAACAGAATTCTTCACATGGTTCCTCGGTCGATGAAGGTCTTGGCGG
>JBDGPX010000095.1:0-10391 GCA_042219475.1 Halobacteriales archaeon | reverse complement strand
CGTGCGCAGTCACACCGGCGCGGCCGAGGGCGGCATCAACGCGGTGCTCCGGGAGGGCGACTCCATCGAGGACCATGCCTACGACACGATGAAGGGGTCGGACTATCTCGCCGACGCCCCGGCAGTCGAGGCCCTCTGTAAGGAAAGTCCCAAGGAGACGATGCAGCTCGAACACTGGGGGATGGCCTTCTCCCGGGACGACGACGGACGGGTCTCCCAGCGACCCTTCGGCGGGCTGTCGTTCCCTCGAACGACCTACGCGGGGGCCGAGACCGGTCACCAATTGCTCCACACGCTGTATGAACAGCTGGTCAAACGCGGCATCGATGTCTACGACGAGTGGTACGTGACCAACCTGGCAGTGACTGATCACGACGACCCGGAGGAGCGGCAGTGTCACGGCATCGTCGCGATCGACATCCAGACGGGGAACATCGAAGGATTCGTCGCCAACCAAGGCGTCATCCTCGCGACCGGCGGTCTGGGTCAGGTGTATAACCACACCACCAACGCCGTGGCGAACACGGGCGATGGATATGCGATGGCCTATCGCGCCGGCGTCCCGCTTGAGGACATGGAGTTCGTCCAGTTCCATCCGACGACGCTCCCCTCGACCGGCGTTCTGATCACCGAAGGCGTCCGCGGCGAGGGCGGGATCCTGTACAACAGCGAGGGCGAGCGGTTCATGTACGAATACGGGTACGCCAACAACGCCGGGGAACTGGCTTCACGTGACGTGGTCTCCCGGGCCGAACTGACCGAGATCAACGAGGGCCGTGGGATCGAGGACGACTACGTCCATCTCGACATGCGCCATCTGGGCGAAGAACGCATCCTCGACCGCCTTGAGAACATCGTCCACCTCGCGGAGGATTTCGAGGGCGTCGATCCCCTCGAGGAACCGATGCCGGTCAAGCCGGGCCAACACTACCAGATGGGAGGCATCGAGACCAACGAGTACGGCGAAACCGCCATCGACGGGCTCTACGCCGCCGGCGAAACCGCGTGTGCGAGCGTTCACGGTTCGAACCGGCTGGGTGGCAACGCCCTTCCGGAGCTCGTCGTGCTCGGCAAACTAGCCGGCCAACACGCCGCCGGGAAGGATCTCGGCGAGGCGAAGATTCCGGTCGGCCGGACCGACGAGACCGAGCCCGGCTCGGTCGAGACGCCGGTCACGCCCGGCGCGCTCGACGCCCCCGGCAAGGACGTGGCCGCCGACGGCGCCGCGCTCACCCAGCCACAGGAGACGGTCGAACAGACCGTCGACGCCGAGCGCCAGCGGGTCGAAGCCATGCTCGAAAAGGACGACGGTGTTCAACACGCCGACATCCGGGCGGACGTCCAACAGAGCATGACCCGCAACGTCAACGTCTTCCGGGAGGAAGCCGGCCTCAAGCAGGCCCTCGAAGACATCCGGACGGCTCGGGAGCGATACGAAGAGGTCTACGTCGCCGATACCTCGAGAACCTTCAACACCGATCTGATCCACACGATCGAGACCCGCAACATCATCGACCTCGCCGAGACGATCACACTGAGTGCTCTCGCCCGGACGGAGTTCCGCGGCGCCCACTGGCGAAAAGGTCACCAGGAACGCAAGGACGACGAGTGGCTGAAACACACTTTCGTCTCCTGGAACGGCGGCACGCCGGAGCTGTGGTACAAGCCGGTTGTCTTAGAGGGCGAGCTTCAGGATTACGAGCCCAAAGAGCGCTCGTACTGATCGGATTCTCGACCGCTAGCCCGCTTTTCCTTGCTTAGTGAGGGGACGAGAAGGCGTGTTCGTCGGACAGTATAGATGCTCGAGCGATCACCTCAACCGTCCGCCTCATCGGTATCTGATGGGATATCGATGTCAGCGACCAACAGGACGACCGCCAGGGTCGCCATCACCAGCAATCCGATCGGGATCGGGATTCCGCCGAAACCACGGGTATAGAGGAGGATCGTGCTTATCACAAAGAGGATCGATGCCAGCCCGAGGAGGCCTCCCATGAGGCGGACGGGGTGCCAGGGAACGGGAAGCCCATAGATCGCTTCCTCGTCGGCAAACCACCCGATACTAAGGCCGACGGCTGCGAGAACGATGACGGCACCACCCAACCAGACCGTGTACGCCTGGGCGATCGTGGTCCCGGATTGAAACTGCAGTGCAGAAAGGACCGTATCGAGTTTAATACCGCGGGCAAACGGGACGTTCCAGGCATACCGCACCTGCCAGAGCGGCCATCGCAGGAACAAGACCGGTTGTTCCGGACCGACCTCAACGAACTCGATGTTCCACGGCAACAGCGCCGCGAACCACGCTGAGACGACCGCAAGCGCCGGTGCCGCGTCGGAACGAACCCACATCTCAATGACCATTCGACCGGTCGGTCAAAAAACGATGTGTTCACCACCGGCCGATAGTGACGTGCTAGCTAGCACGGCCATACGTCATCCACCATCCGACCAGTACCGTTCATAGAAGAGACCGAGGACGATCCAGGTATAGAGCACGGCTCCGATGAGCGCAATACCGCCACCGATCCGGCCAAGCAATCCGAGATCCGCGACACTCCCGATCACCTCCAAGCCGAGGCCGCCACCGAGACACCCGATGGCCACGAGTGCCGATCGGTCGTCGATGGCCGGAAGGGTTCCCACGCCCGGGGGATAGAACTGAAAGGACACGCCGACGATCGACAGCCCGAGAAAGCCGAGGAGGTTCAGCCGATAGTGAGCAATGGTCAACGTCGCCGGTGTACCCATAACAGCGAAATGGAGCCCGAGTCCGACGCCGATGACGCCACTCAGCGCACCAGCGACGACGCCGTAAAATCCGACCCGATCCCGATCAGTGTGAACAAAGAGCAGCCCGATCGCTACAGCAAACCCCACCACCGCTGTCGATTCGAGAATTGCCCCGACGATTAACAGCGGACCACCAGTGATCGAGGCCGCAAGCACGATCGGGCCAACGATACCGGCGGGTATCACTACTGCTGTCAGCCATTCCGGTGGATGACCCACTAAAAACCGCGGGAGTAACCGGAAGCCGATCGAGAGCAACAACAACGTTGCAACGCCAGCGACGAACAGATGGGTTACACGCGGGCGGTATCCATCAAACAGTGTCGGTAGTCCGGCTTCGATCGCGAGCACGTTGTAGCTCCCGACGAGTAGGTAGCCGAGCGCGATCGGCATTCCGGTGTTTGCCAGCCGATCGGTCCGTCGACGATCGGCATTCGCCTCGCTCGTCCCCGTCTCACTCCCAGAGAGGTTATCACGAATCGTCCAGCCGAGAGTGCCGACGAACACGATAACCCCACCAGCCCAGCTGAGTGCCCCCGCCGTACCGATCCACGAGGGCAGGGCCGGGATCCCGCCCGCGGTCAGTCCGACCGCCCCTAGCAGCGTCAACGGGAACTGGACACCCGGCGCCCACGCCGGGGCGAGGTCGCGGTCGAAGTACGACGGCACCAACGAGTAGGCCTTCCCGAAGATCATGTGCAGAACAAACCCGAAGACAGCGATGGCGATCTCGACAGGCCGCGGGACACCCGCGAGAACGGCCACCTGCCAGACGATCAGCGACAGGGCACTCGTCGCCACATATCGCCGCGCCCAGCGTGAGACGGTTGCAGCAGTCATCAGCCGAGGAGTCGGTCGGAAGTCAATGATCGTGCCATCGAGTCGATGATCGAACGATCGATCCAACCAGTCCGGACACTACTGAAGCCCGCCTCATCAAAGCGGTGACGAATATCATCGTCCCGATTGTCAGAATCTGGGAATCGGTAGAATAGATATAGCGATGAAATCAGAACGGCCCCGCATGGACGAGCAACCGTCGCGGTCGCGATCCGCCGCGGATGAACAGCCCCGGAGCGCGACTGCTCGAGAGTGGGAGGTGTTCCTGCGGGAAACGGCGGCGGATCCCCTCCAACACGTCGGAAGCGTAACGGCCCCATCGGCGGCGATCGCTCATGAACAAGCCGAACAGCTGTTCGACCGGTTCGCTCGGGAAATCTGGCTCTGTCCAGCCGATACGGTTCGCCGGTACTCGGTAGCGCCACCGGATCCATCGAACGATGGGTCGAAAACCGCCAAAGGGACGGGGAATGATCCAACGACGCAGCCATCGGAACGATGATCTCGATCAGCAAACTCCTCTGTGATCTCGATGCCGAAAGTGATGGACTCCGATACGACGCCGCTGCGGAGTCAGAGTCACCCCAAATCACCGAGGACAAACAACGCCGGCCGGTCGTCGTCTGGAACGTCACCAGGGGCTGTAACCTCTACTGTTCACACTGTTATGCTGCCGCCGACACCGATCCCGCCCCGGGAGAGCTATCGACCACGGAGGGGAAGACCCTCCTCGATGATCTCGCGTCCTATGGGGTCCCGGTCGTCCTCTTCTCCGGCGGTGAACCGCTCGTGCGGGATGACCTGACGGAACTGATCGCTTATGCCGCCGATCGGGGAATCAGACCAGTCCTCTCGACGAACGGCACCCTGATCACACGGGAACGGGCCGAGCAACTCAAACAGGCCGGTCTGCAGTACGCTGGCATCTCCGTTGATGGGATGCCCGAACATAACGATCGCTTTCGCGGTCAGGAAGGCGCCTTCGACGCCGCAGTCCGTGGAATCGAGTACTGTCAGGACGCCGGACTCAAGACAGGGCTTCGGTACACGATCACCGAACACAACGCCGATGATCTCGAGGACGTCGTCGCGCTGTTACACGAGGTCGGCCTCGATCGCTTTTGCTTCTATCATCTGGACTACGGCGGACGGGGGGCCGACATCGTCGAAACGGATCTCGAACCGGAGCGGAAGCGAGCGGCAGTTCGCCGGCTCTGTGATCTGACCCGCCGGTATCACGATCGCGGGGACGAAATCGAGACCCTGCTAGTGGGGAACTACGCTGATTCGGCGTATCTGGTCGAATACGCTCGTGAGAATCTCGGTGAAGCTGCCGCCGAGAGAATCTACAGCTATCTCCAACGCAACGGCGGCGATCCAACTGGTGAACGAGTCGCTGACATCGATTATCAGGGCAACGTCCACCTCACCCAATTCTGGCAGGGCTACAGCCTTGGTAACGTTCGCGATCGGCCGTTCAGCGCGATCTGGGAGGACGAGTCGAATTCCCTGCTCAGGGCCATCCGTGATCGAGAACCACGTCTGACTGGACGATGTGCGGACTGTCAGTATCGGTCGATCTGTCGAGGCGCCTCCCGATTGCGAGCGTTGACCGTCAACGATGACTTATTCGCGCCGGATCCACAGTGTTATCTGACGGAATCTGAGATCCTACCGGAGACGGAGCCGACGAGTCAGGCGAATGCGGACTGATCGGCCCTGTTCGATCAACTCAAAGACTGCTCGGGCATCGGTCCTTCGTAGTCCGGCGGGACGAACGGACAGAGCGGGTCGCTGGCGAGCGGATCACCGGTATACGCGTAGGCCCGTGATCGGCTGCCGCCACAGACGGTTTTGAACGGACAGGCGCCACATTTTCCGGATAACGCATCCGGATTCCGGAGGTCGGTAAACAGTTCTGTGTTCCGGTAGATATCGACGAGGTCACGGTTGCTGATGTTGCCGGCCGACTGTGGAAGAAAGCCCGATGGGTATACCTCGCCTGTGTGGCTCACGAACGCAAAGCCGTCACCAGCCGTGATCCCCGGAATCCGGGCTGATTGGTCTTTGTTTTCCGAAACGGATCGATCGTCGTTCCCACGTTGGAGCTTGACACGGCGGTAATGTGGTGCCTCGGTCGTTTTGATCCCGAAGGGCGTGTCCTCGGCGACCGTCGCGAGCCATTCCATCACCGTCTCGGATCGTTCGGAATCGATCGGATCGAGGACCCGCCCTCGACCGATCGGGACTAAAAAGAACACCGACCATAGGACAGCGCCGAGCTCTGTAACGACATCGCGAATCGCCGGTAGCTCATCGACCGTCTCGGCACAGACCGTCGTGTTGATCTGGAGTGGAATATCGGCATCGCTGGCGGCCTCCGCTGCGGTCATCGTCTGCTCGAAACTGCCCGGTTCTCCGCGGAAGGTATCATGGGCATCGGCCGTCGCGCCGTCGAGACTCAACGCCAGTCGTTGCATCCCGGCGTCACTCAACGCGCGGATATTCGACGCTGTCAGCGAACCGGTCCCACTGGGGGTGAGCGTCATCCGGAGCCCTTGATCGGTGCCGTACTCAATCAGCGTCGGGAGATCATCGCGTTTCAACGGATCGCCACCGGAAAGGACGACTAACTGATTCTCGCCGAACGCTCGTGCCGAATCGAGCAGGACCTTCCCCTCTTCCGTACTTAATTCGTCGGGATGTCGTGTCGGCGTCGCATCGGCCCGACAGTGTTTACAGGCCAGTTCACAGGCTTGCGTGACTTCCCAGATGAGAACGAGCGGCCGTTGGTCCGTATCGACTCGTGGTGGACGCATTGGTGAACTCACCGCCGATCGCGTCTCGGTTGTCGGTCAATTCCACGATAGTATACGTCGATCGATCGCTGTCGTATCACTGGTCCGCCTCCACGTATACCCGCGTGACGTGGCCGCCACAGCCACACTGTTCGACGAACTCCCAGTCGACTTCGTCATCGAACGTTTCCTCAAAGACCGGATAGAGATACTCCCGTGGATGGCCCTGATCGCCGTGGGTGACCAGATTGACGTGGTTCCCGGCAGTGGTATGCTCGATCGCATCGAGGCTCTGTTCGATGATGCGCTCTTGGTCGTCGGCATGAGCGGGCGTCTCTAAGTCCGGCGACCAGGAGTTATCGTGGACGCGATCGGTGATCGGTTCGACGGTCCGGTCGTGGTCGTGCTCGTCGTGATCGGTAGTGGACATCAGTACGTATTCTTTAGAAGGTTAGCTCCGAAAGCTATCTTCCGAACGTATTCGGGTTAGCCTCAATTACAATGTCGCTAGATAATCGAATTGTGCCTCCAGTTCACTGCGTCGTTGACGTTTGATCAAGGTCGCATCCAATAGTTCGCCGACGATAGCCGCATCAACTGCGAATTCGGTCGTTGCCGTCACATCAACACTGCCCTCCGATCGGTCCTCGACGGTGTACCACGTGGTCATCGTCTCGAAAATTCCGCTCTCCTGTTCATAGGCGAGGACGGCACCATCGTCCTCGATGATCCGGAGGTCCAGCCCGATTTCGAGGCCGAAGAGGCCGACCGTGTTCTCGATGTGGATGGACCGACCATCGACAGTTACCGTATCGAAGCCGGCCGCCTCCATGAACGATTTCGTATCGCGGATGGCCGCCTCGACGGCGTCACGTGGCGCATCGATCTGCCGGGAGACAGTCACTGTTTGCATTATTCTGGAAATAAAGGGCGTACCACTAAATTACGGGCATCAAGAACTATTCCTTGGGGAGGATGGCGACGAATTCATTCTCGTCGCGTTGTTCGAGTTCGTAGTTCACGGCGTCGAAACTATCGACCTCGGCTTCGAGTTCGTAATAGAGCGGTTTGGGATCGTGATCGTTGATGAGTTGAAGAGATTCACCGGACTCCAACCCCGCGAAGGCGTCCCGGATCCTGGAGTGTCGTTCGGCGGGCGGGAGATCGCGAACGTCAAGCGTTTCTGTCGGCATCAGGCTTTCCTACACCCGGCGTTTGGGTAGCGGTTCCGCCGAATATGTTCGTAGGTATCAGGCGTGTTCGATCGTCACACACCATTTCTCGGGTGCATGTTCGATGGTTTCATAATTGAATCCACGCTGGTCGAGGATCCCATACAACGGTTCCGGTTCGAAGCTGTTGATGAGCGCCAGCTGCTCGTCTGGGTCCAGTTCCTCAAGCGCCTCCATGATAGCCTCGAAGGGCTGTCCATCGATTTCGCGTACATCGAGCGTTCGATCCGGATCGGTCCTGTCCGACATTACCACGGCTTACTTCACATTGGGGCCTCCGTATTTCCCCGATCGTGTTCGATAGTTTATATGACGGGACGGATTTCAGCGCCAGTCGCCGATTGCGATCAGACGGATCACGGACGCAGTATCAATTGGAAGGAACGAATTCGGGATCGATCCGTTTGCCCGCTCATTTATCCGGTTCGACCGACACGTCATTCTGTGATGTCGTACGCATATTGGATATGCTACCTCGTCAAAATCGGAAGCGAGACAAAGGTTCAAAATCGCCCTCACGCAAGACGCCGACAGGACTGATCATCAGCTTATGTTGGAGATATGAAAGGGACCTACACGCTACTGATCACTGTTGAACGGCCCATTGAGATCACGGTGGGAGCACTCGGTGACCGCCAATTCGCGGCGGGCTGGTATGCGTACGTCGGAAGCGCCTTTGGTCCAGGTGGGTTCAGTCGGATCGATCGACATCACTCGATCGCGACCGGCGATCACGATGTCAGACAATGGCATATCGATTACTTGCTCGGAGCGGCTGGGGCCTCGATCGACACCGATTATCGAAGCCCGGAAGCCGACATCGAATGTGCACTCCGAGATCGAGTGGTCGGCGAACCGATCAAGGAGTTCGGTGCCTCGGATTGTGGCTGTGACAGCCACCTGCTGTACGGGCCTGATCGTGAGACACTCGAAGAATCGATCAAAGAAGCCCATGAAAAGTTATCCGCGTGATCGGCTGCGTGGAGGTGTCTCGGACGAACGCGATATTAAACTGGCGTCGCTATCAATGGACAAGTAGCACCGACAAAACGGGTGGTCAAGCCCGAGTAAACGGCCGGCTAACTGATGGAAACCCTATGTGTTAGTAGAGCGGGCCTTCCTCATCTTCGCTGGCGTCTAGATCGGGGCTGGGATCGAAGATATCGGGCTGTTTCTCCCCTTTGACATCGATCTCAGCCAGCATCCCCTTCCGGACGACGCGACTCAGCGCGTGATCGACCAGCTTGATCCGTTCGGGGACCGGTGTTTCCATCTCCCCGATCATACAGCTCCCCGGCGGCACCTTCATCGTCTGGATGTTCCGCTCTGTCGGCCCCGTGATAGCACCGTCCCGGTACGCCCGCGACCAGACGTTCCCGATCGGATGGAAGTTCGAGGAGAGGTTCGGACCGCCGTCGACGAGGAACACCCGGATCGTCTCGCCGAGTTCGGCTTCAAGCGGACCGTTGCGCGCGGCCGCGAACCCATGTTTCTCGCCGTTGAGCACGACATACGTCGGATCCTCGCGTTTCATCGCCTGCATGTCGAACCCGTGGTGACCCTCTTCGCCGGCCGACTTGTCCGTGTAAATCTCGTGCTGGCCGAAGTAGAACTCCCGGTCCACCTCGGGCAGTCCCTCTTTGGGCTCGACGACGATCATCCCGAACATCCCCGCGGAGATGTGGTAGTCAAGGTTCGGGACCGCACAGTGATAGATGTAGGCACCAGGGTATTTCGCCTGGAATTTCATCCCGTTTGCCTCACCCGGCGCGGCAGTCGTCGCGATCGCTCCCCCACCAGTTCCGTAGACGGCGTGGAAGTCAACGTTATGCTGCATGCTGTTCGCGTCGAGATTCTTCATCGTGAGGTTGACCGTATCGCCCTGCCGGACGCGAATCATCGGGCCGGGCACCTGCCCACCGAAGGTCATGAAGTCGAAGGTGACGCCGGGCTCGATCTCGGCGGTCATCTCCTCGACCTCAAGCGTGATATCGTGCGTCTTCGGTGAACTGTGAGTGACCGGATCAGGGATGTCGGTTGGATCGGCACCGATCTGATCGATGTCGACCTGCTGTGCCTGGGCACTACTTGCGGTCTGGGTGGCGGTCGGACTTGACTGGGAATCGGCGTCCGGCGCGTTCGCACAGCCGGCAACCGTTGCGGTCGCCCCGCTGATACCAAGCGCCTGAAGGACGCGACGTCGGGTAGTGTCGAACATTGGTGATCCCTCCTTCGCATGTGGACCTTACCCGCCACACCCCATAAACCGGGCAGCGCATTCCCAAACGATTGGAAACCTATTGAAGATGTTCGGCTACATGTTTAAATAGGGAATCGAAAAGAAGTGTTCAGATGTCCAGAATTCGGTTTAGAGATAGGACACGTGTTCGCGATATCAGTCAATCAGATCCATTCACATTCCCCTACGCAGGCGCGCGTCCATGAAGCAGTACTTGGGGTTCTCATCACCGACGGTGTCCGGCACCGACCACTACAGAGAGCCGGCAGATGTGTCTGGGCCTCGTTTTGTGGATCCGAATGTGTTCGGGGAAGAGTTGACCGGGATATTCACGGAACGCTGAAACATGGCAGGGAGTGGTACAACGGAGGATTCAGAGGCACCGTGGCCCCAACAGCTACTCGATAGCGAGTGGTTGCTCGCGCTGGCGGCGATATTGTTCTTTACGCTGTCGTATGTCGTCTTGGGGCTAGTCGATCTGCTCTCGGT
>JBDGPX010000117.1:0-10427 GCA_042219475.1 Halobacteriales archaeon | reverse complement strand
TCGTCGACGACGACCACCGAGACGACGGCGAAGCCGGAGGGTCCGGAGTTTGTCCCCAACAGTAATCTCATCGTTGAACAGCGTATCGACAAGGGACAACGGATCACGAAGTGGATCGCTCAGCACCGATCGTTTCCCCGGACGGGCGATCACGGCACCGGGGGCGAACCGACGGAAGTCGAGGCTATCGTAGTCAAGCTCGCGTTTAGCGGCCGGATAGGCGGTAAAGAGGACCTGAAAGCCCCGATCGAGCGTGAACCCATCGCTATGATCGGTTCGGACACGGCCACCGACGCGATCGGCACGCTCGTAAACCTGCACATCGAACCCGGCGTCGGCTAGATGACGGGCAGCAACGAGGCCGGCGAGGCCGGCACCGACGACGACAATGTCTGCGGTCATATCGGAACAGTCGGGCGGTGTGTACTAAATCGCTGTGAGACCGTCTGACATAGTCTACCGGGACGGGAAGGGCTTAGTAGATGCCCCGATCAAAACCGGTATGTCATTACCGACGACCGACGCGTTTCTCGGACTGGAGTGTATTGACTGTGGCGAACTGTTCGATGCCGAATCGACCAGCCATCGCTGTCCGGAGTGTGGCGGGATACTCGATCCGACCTATGAGTACGACGAAATCGAGCTGTCCCGTGACGCGCTCGCGGATCGGCCGTTCGACACGATGTGGCGGTACCGCGAGCTGTTGCCGTTCGAACCGGACGCGGCAGTCACCCTTGACGAGGGGGGAACGGCCCTGACCGACTGTCCGTCGTTGGCCGAGGAGATGGGCGTCGGCCGTGTCGTCTTCAAGGACGAAGGCCGCAATCCGACGGGCACGTTCAAGGATCGTGGGCACACCGTCGCGGTAACCGCGGCGACGCTGCATGACGCCGAGGAGATCGCATTAGCGTCGGCGGGGAACGCCGGACAGGCGGCCTCGGCCTACGCCGCGCGGGCCGGTCTCGATGCACACGTCTTTCTCCCATCGCGGGCGGGATTCACTCAGAAGGCAATGGTCAACGTCCACGGCGGCGACCTGACCGTCGTCGAGGGGCAGATCGGAGACGCCGGCGCGGCGCTCGATGATGCCCTTGCGGACAACGAGGACTGGTATCCGACCCAGACGTTCGTCACTCCGTACCGCCACGAGGGGAAAAAGACGATGCTCTACGAGGTCGTCGAGCAGCTCGACTGGGAAGTACCGGATGCGATCGTGTATCCGACCGGTGGCGGTGTCGGACTGGTCGGCATGCACAAGGCAGCGAAGGAATTCCGGACGCTGGGATTGATCGATGAGCTGCCCGGGATGTATGCCGCTCAGTCGACGGGCTGTGCGCCGATCGTCTCGGCCTGGGACGAGGGGCTCGAACAACATAAGGCGTGGGAGCAACCCGACACCATCTGCGGTGGGATCGAGATCCCCGATCCGGGCGCGAGTCCCTGGATACTCGATTGTCTCGAAGAATCCGATGGCGGCGCCGTCGCGACGAGTGACGACGAGATCCTCGAAAGTGCGATCGCCGTCGCCCAACAGGAAGGCCTCGAGATGGAACCGACCTGTGCGGCCGCCGCAAGCGGTGCCTGGGAGCTGGCCCAGCGTGGAGAGTTCGGGCCAGACGACACCGTTGTCCTGTTGAACACCGGTGCTGGGAACAAGGACGCCGACGTGCTCAGGAGCCACCTGATGGGCCAGGGCGTCTGAACGGCAAGACGAACCACGACACGAGTGGTGATAATCGTAGCATTAGAGCCGATCGAATGCTTTAGTCAAAACACATAAATGGATTAGCCGAATCTAAATCAGACAAGGCTGGAATGTTCGCAGGAGTGCTTTTGCTGGTGATGAGAGTATGACCGGTTGGATTGAATTGTTGACCGTCGCGTTCGTCGCACAGCTTGCCGTCTTACCCGGTGAGAAGGTCCAATTCATCATCGCGGGACTCTCGACTCGCTATCACCCGCTGCTCGTGGTCGGGGCTGCCGGGAGTGCCTTCGCAGGCTGGACAGCCCTCGAAATCCTCTTCGGCGCCGCACTAAAGGGCGCATTCCCGGAGATCGTCCTCGACGGGATGACCGCCGGGCTCTTCTTGCTGTTTGCAGTGTTGCTCGTCCGATCAGCGCCGGAAGGCGGTGACATCTCTCCTGAGACCGACGGTGGCGTCGCCGAGGGAATCGAAAATGTCGAATTCGAACTCCCGCTTGTCAATCGACGAGTACCACACGTACTTGGTGGATTCGTTCCGATTTTTCTGCTGATGGCCGCCGGCGAATTCGGCGACAAAACGCAGTTAGTCACGATCGGGCTCGCAGTCCAGTACGGCGCACATCCGGCGATCTGGGCTGGGGAGATGCTCGCGATCATCCCGGTGAGCTTGGCCAACGCATATTTCTTTCACACGTTCTCCCATCGATTCGATGTCAGAAAGGCACACTATTTCGGGGCCGCTATCTTCACCTTCTTCGGGTTGGATACGGTCCTGAAGATCACGACGGGTATTTCGATCTGGGAGCAGATCGTCGGGATGGTAACTGAGATCATCTTAGCGCTCATCCACCTGATGTGACGGCCGTCGACGGTATGCGGTAAGGAGCAAACGTCACACTTATCGATGAATCGCCGATAGCCGGACGTGATGGTCAATCCGGTGGTTTCCGCTGTGTTCGGTGCAGTGTTCGGCCTGGCGCTTGCAGCCCCACCAGGGCCGATGAACGCCGTGATCGCCGAGGAGAGCGTGATCCGGGGATGGCTCGCAGGTTTCAAGGCCGGATTGGGAGCGATGACGGCCGATTTGTCCTTTTTTGTTCTCGCACTGTTCGGCGCCGTTGCATTCGTCGATTCGATGCCGCTCGTCCGAGGCATTATGGTCGCCGTCGGCGGGGTCTTGATGTTGTATTTCGCCTATGATGCCATCACGGCTGTCAGTACGTTCGTCGATCAGGAGGACACTACGGACGCCAAGGGGTTCTGGAAGGCACTCGTGCTCGCGCTCACCAACCCATACCAGATCATCTTCTGGTTGACCGTCGGTGTGGGGCTTCTCCAGCCAGGAACAATCGACATCCTCGGACAGACGCCGTATATCGGGGAGGCCGTCGCTGGGATGTTGATCGTTGAAACCGGCAGTCCGGCGCTCGTCGTCGGGTTCTTTGGTGGAATCCTTTGCTGGATCACCGGCTTTCCGGCGTCGCTCGTCATTGCGGGACGACGGATCGATCGGTTTGCGACCGCCGTTGCCTATCTCAGCGCGCTTGTACTGGGATCGTTCGGCGTGTTCTTCCTGTGGGACGGGACTGAAACGTTACTCCGAACCGTCGGCTAACCGATCAGGACTCCATCGGCGATAACCGACAGCTCAGGAGTCAGGGCGCGGATCGATCGGTTCGTCGACTGACATCTCCGCGACCTCGATCTCGAGCCACTCACGGAACCACTTGACCCGCTTGAGCCGCCGGGTCGCAATATCATGGGCAGTCTGACTCTCGATCCGGGAGAGGGCATCTATACCACGGTCCAGTACACGCTGGACCATTTCGGCGGCGTCCATGTGGGTTCGAGCCTCGTAGCCCATCCGAAGCAACATCAGGGCCATCCCGTTAGCACCGATCTTGTCGAGAATGTCCGCCTCGATAAGACACTGTGTCTCTAAGGAGAGGTCCGTGACGCTCTCCTGGTATGAGTGTTCCTCGATGGACTTACAGACCCGGTCGACGAACGATGCCGGAAAATCACCATGGGTTTCGAGGTACTCCCGGGCAACGCGGGCGCCAGCCTCGGCGTGGACATCTTGCTCGGCCTCGAGTTTGGCGATATCATGAAAGAGCGCCGCGACCTTGACGATGTCTTTGTCCGCCCCTTCCCGATCGGCGATCTTGCTCGCAAGGTCGACGACGTTTAAGATGTGGTTATACCGGTAATCCGCGGAGTGCCAGGGATACCAACGCATCCGCTCACCACCGTCCTCGCTTTGGACACTCGCGGCGAGATACTCGTAGACGAACTCCTTCATCCGCTCGAATTCCTCGTCGGTGACGGGCGACTCCTTTATTTCAACACCCACAGCGACACCTCCGTTCGTGGACGTACGTGGTCATGTTATTCATTAAAAGGCGTGTTCCGGTCTTTAGCGTTACGACGATGGGATCGACCACCAAGCCACGGCCGGGACGGAGTTGAATGGGTCGAGTATGGCCACAGAAAGCTCCCACAGATGTGTCAAGGGGGACGTAGCGATTCGATTCGAAGATCGGCCGGGAAGACTTATCACGTCGCCTGGAGCTCGAATTCGATCCGGACAGTGTCTTTACCCTTTGACTCCCGGTTGATGATGTCGATGTGACCGATTTCGCTTAGCTGATCGACGTGGGTGCCGCCACAAGGACACATATCGTAACCATCGATCTCGACGACCCGGAGCGGATCGACGTGATCGGGAATGAGATCGAGGAGTGCTCGCCCCTCGTCGACCTCGGCCTCGACGCGATCGCGCGGACGCTGTTCTTTGATCACGCTGAGGTTCCGATCAATGATCGCGTTGGATTCGTTTTCGATAAACGTAATGTCCTCATCGTCGAAATCCGCCGGTTCGAAATCGATACGCGATCGGTCGGCGTGGATTTGATTGCCGGCCGTGGTTGCTCCGTACTCGTCAAGGACGACGCGGGAGACGATATGCTGGGCGGTATGCATGCGGCGGTGTTTCTGTCGCCGCTCCTCGTCGATCTGCCCTTCGACGGTTTCGCCCTCGACGGGTAACTCACCTGAAAGCGAGCCGATGTGATGTCGCACGTCGCCGTGATTTTTGTTCGCGTCGACGATTTCGGCATGACCGTCCTCCCACTCGATCCGGCCGTGATCCGCCGGTTGGCCGCCCCCTTCCGGATAGAAGTACGTACCGTCCAAGACGAGATAATCCTCGGTAGCCTCCTCGACGGTCGCCGAAAAGGAGTACACGTCGTCGGCATCCGGTAGATACCGCAGTTCTGTCATAGCTATCCGGACAAACGACATTCACGGTCAAATAGGGAGCGGTCTCGACTACTCCGTCAAGCGACCATGTGACAACCGGGACAGCCATCTAAGGATCGCCCGATCACAGCTCAGCCGAGATCGATCGGGATGCCTCGATCCGCGCTAGTCTTGAGAGCATCGATCACCGCGAGCGTCCGAACAGCGTCGGGACCATCGGTCCGGGGCGAGCGGTCCTGTGTGACACAGTCGGCGAAGTGTTCGACTTCGAGCCGGTATTGATCGGTCGGTGGGAAGGACTCGGTGACATCACGCCCGTCAACGGCATACCGGAGAGTCGTTTCGCCATCATCCCGTGGAACGAAGGCGTCCTCGACTTCGAGCCAGCCATCGGTCGTCTCGATTCGATACCGCTGGATATCGGGCGTATCCAAGCTCGAGGAGACTCTGGCGACGACACCGTCCTCGTATTCGAGAAGTCCGCTATGCTGGGTTTCGACGCCACAGTTACGCGTATCGCTCATCGTCGCGTAGACGCGCTCGGGCTCACCGAGGAAGAGCCGAGCTGCGTTGATGGCGTAACAGCCGACGTCCATCAGGCTCCCGCCGGCAAGGTCCGGATCAAGCCGAATGTCGTTCGGATCGTCGACCGGGAACTGAAACGTCGCCTCGACCGCACGGATTTCGCCCAACACCTCTGTCGCGATCGTATGGGCCCGTTCAGTCCGTGGATGGTAGCGATACATGAACGCCTCCATCAGGGTGACGTCACGGTCGTCACAGTAGGATACCATCGAGCGGGCTTCGTCAGCGTCGACTGCAAGCGGTTTCTCACAGAGGATATCGAGCCCCGCGTCGGCCGCCCGTTTGGTCCACTCAGCATGGAGACTGTTGGGCATCGGATTGTAGACGGCGTCAAGGCTGTCATCGGCAAGTAACGCCTCGTAACTGCCGTAGGCCGTCGGGATATCGAATTCGGTAGCTACGGATTCGGCCCGACCAGCATCTCGGGATGCGATCGCTGCGACCTCGTGTTCGGACTCTTGGATCGCCGGGATCACGGCCGCCCGACCGATACCGGCTGTCGAGATGATACCAAAGCGTATGTCCCGATTCAGGTCGGCATCCGAAAAGAAAGTTAAACAGGACGATCGGTCACGATCGGTTCTCTACCAATCCGGATACGCGTCGTCGGCCATCGTATCGAGCGGGAACCGTGGCCGGTCGAGCCGATCCCACTCGAACCGCGAGAGATCAACGGCGAACGTTCCGGGACTGTCGACCAGAATGATCTCGCTGGCGAAGGACTCGTAATCGGCCCGGAAGTGATTGACCGTCTTGAGCACCAACACCGGTTCGCGTTCCGGGATAATGCCGGCCTGTCGCCAGACCTCGGCGTCGTTCGGCGAGTACCGGTGTTCGGTCAACAACACACTGATATCCTCCGCGGGGCCGCATTCGAGCCGGACAGTCCGGCCCAGCTGTTGTTCGACGCCGGTTGCCTGTGGGCCGTGATTCGTGAACCATCCATCAGTGATGGCTTTAACGTTACCCTCGAGTTCGATCGGCTCACACGGGAAGTACTCGTCAGGGTGATGACAACCGACCTCGACGGTGACATGTTCCCCGACGCCGGCGTCGATACACTCGGCGACGGCATCCGGGTCCCACTGGACAGCGACGCCGGCGTCCTCAATACCGCCGTCCCGGAGCGCTCGAAGCATGTCAGTACGATCCTCGACGCCACCGCCACCGGGATTATCGCCGATATCGATCAGAAGGACGGGGCCATCCCCGGGCTCCTTGTTCGCAACGGCGGTTTTGGCCTGTTCGACCGCCGTATCGGGATCAGGGTACTCCGTGACCAGGTGTTCGCGGCGGTCCCAAATATAGCGGGCCAGCTCGCGGGCAGCCTCGGTAGCAGCCGCCGAATCACCGTCGGCCACGACTGGGGTCGCCATACCCGTCATCGGCGTATCGGCGTGGTTGAAGCCGAACAGGAGATTCACCTTGAGGATGTCATCCCGCTCTTCAAGTTCGCGGGCCCGTTCGACGATATCGGTCATCGGCCCATCCCGCGTATTCATTTTGGGAAAATCCGGAAGCACCGGCGGCCGTTCGATCCGGATGGTCGGATCGATGTCGCCATCGATCGCCGAGGAGAGGAGGCGTGCGGCCTGTCGACCGCGAGCCTCGTGATCGACGTGCGGGTAGGTCTCGTAGGCGAGCAGGACATCCGCCAGCTCGGTGGTCTGATCGGCGATGTTCGTATGCGGATCAAGGGTGACGACGATCGGAACGTCCATTCCGAGTATGTCCCGTAATTCGGCGAGAAGTGGTCCTTCGCCGTCATCCATCCCTTCAGGAACCATCGCGCCGTGAAGCGACAGAAACACGCCGTCGATGTCGTCTGCATGGTCGGCAGCCGCCGAACAGATCTCCTCGGTGTAGAAGTCGTAAGCCGCCGTCGCTACGTAGCCACCGGGCGTCGCGCTGGCGGCGACGGTTGGCATCAGCTCCATTCCGTCGCGTTCGGGCGCATCGAGGAAGCCACCGATCGTACTGCCGGTATCCCGGAAGGCGTCGAAGATGTCCTCCCCGAAGTGTTCATAGCGGGCCTGAAAGGCCGCCCGGTCGGTCGCGGTCGGAGCGAACGTGTTGGTTTCGTGTTTGAATTCGCCAACGAGGACTGTTTGTGTCATCGCCGCGGGATATCGATGGCCCCGTGTATAAGTGTGACGTGACGCCCACACCTCACGGGACCCATACACCGAAATACGCCGGGTGTGATCGGCCACTATGTCGAGTGAATCCGACGCACCTACCCGTGGCGCCGACGCCGTCTGTGCGGCACTCGTAGACGCCGGAATCGGTACCGTGATCGGGCTTCCGGGGACCCAGACATTGCCCATCGATCGAGCGATCGCCCAACGGCCGGCACTGTCGTACGTCCAAGCACACCACGAGACGGCGATCCCACACATCGCCTGGGGTCACTACGAGGCCGGTGGCTCGATCGCGGCGACGTTGACAGTCCCGGGACCGGGTGATACCAATGCGATGCACGGGCTCAAGAACGCGCTGAACGATGGTGTGCCGATTATCCACATCGCGGCCGACGTCGATCCGGGCGATCGAGGGAGGGGACCGATCCACGAGATCGAAGCCGACACGTTCGATAACGTCGTCAAGACGAATCTCGTGGTCGAACAGCCCACGGCCCTGACCGAAGCTGTGGCGGAAGGGCTCGCGATCGCTCGGACGCCACCGACCGGTCCCGTGCGGCTGGGTCTCCCGAGTGGCTTTCTCGAAGCGCCGCTGTCAGCGCCGACAACGACGGTCGAGCCGGGGCGAACGACCGTGGACAACGACGCGTCCTACGATCAGGCCATCGAGACGCTGGCTGATGCAACCCGCCCCGTACTCTGGGTTGGCGGAGGCGCACGTCGTTCGTCGGGTGGGCCCGCTGCCGTCGAACAGCTTGTCGACCAGCTCTCGGCACCCGTCGTCGCCACGCTGAAAGGCAAGGGCGCGTTCCCGGAGGATCGACCTGAATTCCTCGGTGTCAGCGGCTCACATCTGCCGTCTGGGTCCCGCCGTGTGCTGGAGCGAGCCGATACAATCGTTGCGGTCGGCACCGATTTCGACGGGCTGTCGACGGCCAACTGGTCGCTCCCAGCCGGCGAGACATTAGTCCAGATCGACATCGATCCATCGATGATCGGCCGATCGTATGATCCCGATATCGCACTCGTCGCCGACGCAGCGACCGCGTGTGAACGGCTCGCTACGACGCTCAACGAACGGGTGACGGTGCCGACCTGGAACGGTCCCGATCTCGCGACGACAGCCCGTGGGGAATTCCTTGATCATCTCAGGGCCGAAGAATTGCTCACCACCGATCCCCCGCTCCCGACGCCTGCGACACTCCAAGTGCTGCGTGAGTCCCTGCCTCGGGAAACGATCGTCACGACCGATGTCGGCGGGTTCCGGCTGTGGGCCAAACAGACGTTCGAGGCCTACGCACCCGAACAGTACATCACGGCCGGCTCGTGGGCGGGCATGGGGATCGGCATCCCGGGAGCCGTCGGAGCGAAGCTGGCACGACCGGAGCAGCCCATCGTGGCACTCACCGGTGATGGCGGTCTCCTAATGTGTCTTCAGACATTGCATACCGCCGTCGACGCGGAATGTCCGATCACGGTGGTCGTCATTAACGACGGCGACTACGGCGGCATCAGCAAGTCACCGAAACTCGATGCGCTCGGTGATGGGCGCCGTTTCGCCTGGGAGTCGCCGGATTTCGCCGCCATCGCTGAGGCATTCGGCTGCCACGGCGATCGGGTCGAAACTGCCGACAGATTCAGGGATGCCATTGAGGACGCACTCGAGCGGTCTGCTGTACCGACGCTGTTAGATGTCGTCGTCGACCCGGCGACCCCGACGGTGCAGGACGCCGCCGAGTACGAATCGACCGTCGATATCGACGAGTATAGCAACGACTAAACACTCAATCCCCACGAGAACGACGCGGTTCTCCCGCTGGCTCAGAATAGCGACCGAAACGAATCTGTTAAGACCATCAATGGAATACGGAGATGACAATCGTGTGACATCCATGCCACTCCAGATCAGAGGTAATGATCGATCCGATCACCGTGTTCATTAATGAGGGAACGAACGCAGAGCGCTATCGCTTCTACACGCACAAATGGGTGTTAACGATATTTTAAGTGTTTAGATCGAGTCTATTAGACTACCAATGGCTTCGAAAGAACAGGAAACCGGCCAGCCTCGCGAGAACACGCTCCGGCTGGTGAGCGAAGAAGAGGCGACCGGAAAGACCAAAGAGATTTATGAAGAGGTTAAGGGCGGCCGAGGTGATGTCGATAAAGACTTAGATCTCAGCAAGCTATGGCTGATGTATGGGAATGATCCGGAGTTATTAGAGCACTTCTGGGAGCACATCGACTACACGTACAACGGCGGATCCCTCCCCTACGAACTCAAGTCGAAAATATCGATGGTCGTCGCGTCAGTGATGGAATGTGAGGGCTGCCGATACTTCCATGAATCCGCCCTAGAAAACATCGGTATCGATGACGACGCTATCGAGGGACTGATGGAACTGCAAATCGAGGAAATCGGGTTCTCCCCGGAGGAAGAAGTGATATTACAATTCGCCGAGAAGGCGACTAGAAACCCCCACGACATCACCGACGAGGACCTTGAGGCACTCCGGGATATCGGTCTCTCCGAAAAGGAACTACTGGAGGTGTTCGACTGTATTGCCTTCCACGTCTATACAGCGATGATGCAGGGAATGGCCGGGATCGTCTATCCGGGAATGAGCCGGGAGGAGTGGACTGAACCAATTTAGCTTGTGCGGTGCAGGGCGCTAAGCCCCCTCCCTCAACGGAGCGACTGTAGGGAGGGGATACAGCGCCCGTCATCGGATTAC
>JBDGPX010000115.1:0-10725 GCA_042219475.1 Halobacteriales archaeon | reverse complement strand
TCCTCCGCGCCGTGAACGGCGCGGCTTCCCTGCATGGCAATACCAGTTAATTGCTGGCAGTGGGTTTCGACCCGAACGCACTGAGCGTCATCTGCTCTGATTGGCTCTGCTCGGTGTGGGTCGTGGTGCTGTCACAGGCACTCCCATCCCGAGGCGAGTCATTGCTTCGGCTTCGCCAAGGAGACGAGAGGATGCTTCAGCGCGGGAAGGAGATCAGGATTCGGCTTTCTCGATGTCGAGGATCTCGACTTCGAACTCCAGCGTCTCGCCGGCCAGTTCGTGATTGAAATCGACCTCAACTGACTCGTCATCCGCACGAGTGACCCGTCCGACATCGCCCTGTTGGCTTTGGACGTGCATCCCGACCTCGATTTCATCACCCTGAAGGATTCGCTCGAATGTCTCGATGTCGTACGTCACCACGTTCTCGTCGGATCGCTCACCATAAGCATCCGCCGGCGCGATACTGATGACGGCGCGTTCCCCTTCTTTGAGTCCGAGCAGTCCGTCCTCCAATCCTTCGATAACTCGGCCGGCACCGATATCGACGGTGAGTGTCTCGAACTCCCGGTCGGGGAAGTCATCGGTCAGACCGGCCTCTGTGGCAACCGATTCACGGGAGGTGTCGAACACCGAGCCGTCGTCTCGACGGCCGATGTATTCGAGCGTCACCCGATCGCCTGTTTCGATAGGCATGGTCTCGCCATGGTCAGCACGAAAATAAGTCCGTGGATCAGCGGTTTCGAGGCGGAACTTCCGGCCTCAAGGAGTGAGCGAAGCGAACGAGTAGGCCGGAGAGGAAGTACGGCGAGCCAATTGGATGTCTTGACGGCCAGCACTTCTGTCTTTGATCGTACGCAATCGCCGTTGCTGCCGGCGAAAATAGATAAGAAGGCTTATTCGCCGGGGAATCACAGCGTCTCGCATGCTCGATGTCGACGTGGATGTTGAGGATGTCGACTACCGGCGGTACTCGAACCGCCAACTGCTGGCGATTCCGTTTGCAGTCCTCGCGCTCGCGTTGGTCGTGATCGGGGCGTGGTACGCCATGACCGGCGTGCCGGTGGATCCGGGGATCGAGTTTACTGGTGGGGTCGAGATCCAGGTGGCGGGGCCAGGTGGTCAGGACGCCGTTCGTGAGGCTTTCGACGCCGAAATCAGTTCGGTTCGACCGATCCAGACCGCCCAGGATACCTACATCGTGACGTTCCAATCGACTGCTGGTGAGAACCTCGATACGGAGGCACTCACTCAACAGGCGCGTCAAGCCGGATTTACCGTCGAGTCGATCCAAAGCACCTCCCCCAGTTTCGGGGCATCTACGCAACGTCTCGCATTCCTCGGTGTCGGCATCGCCTTTCTCGGGATGAGCATCGTCATCTTCATTCTCTTTCGGACGTTTATTCCATCGATCGCAGTCGTGTTGTCGGCCTTCAGTGATATCGTCGTCCCGGTCGCGTTGATGAACCTCTTCGGGATCCAGCTCTCGCTCGGGACCGTCGCCGCCCTCCTGATGTTAATCGGGTACAGCGTCGACTCGGATGTTCTCCTGACGAGCCAAGTCATCCGGCGGAGCGGCGGGTTCTATCCAAGCACCTATCGTGCCATGCGGACGGGGGTGACGATGACGCTTACGTCGCTGTCGGCGGTGACTGTCATGGCCATCGTCGCCTCGCTGTTCGGGATTGATCTGCTCACGTCGATCGGAACCGTTCTCGCCTTCGGGTTGTTGACTGATCTGATGAACACCTACATGATGAACGTCAGTCTGTTGCGCTGGTATGTGGGGGTGGATGGCTGATGGTCTCGATCCGAGAGAACTGGCGGGTGGCCGGTCTCGTCATCCTCTTGGTGGTGAGTACGTTCGTGCTCTTCGTCCCTGGAGCAACGCTTGGTCCCAACACGGCCGGGCCGACGAATCTGAGCTATGGGCTCGATCTATCCGGGGGCGCGCGGGTCCGGGCACCACTCGTTGGCGTGACTGCCGAGGGGGTCGATGTGACTCAATCGAATCAAGGCGAAATCGAGACGACGGTCGCCGAGCAACTCGGCGATGAAGTCACACAGTTGGATGTTCGGGCTCGTCCCGCGACGGGGACCGTCGAGGTATTCGCCGAGATCGACCCCGATCGACTTGCCTCGACACTAGATAACGCGGGGATCGAATACAATCAGGTCCGTCGCGGCGTGACCGAGGCGACTCGACAGACTGCCGTGCAGGTCCTCCGACGCAAGATCGATGAATCCGGCCTGGCTGGCGGGACTGTCCAGGAAGTCACCGCCTCCACGCCGGGCGGTGAGACCGAGAACTTCATCGTCGTTGAGGTACCCAACCGGAACCGAAGCGAAGTCATTGATCTCGTCAACAGCCGCGGTGTCGTCTCCATTGTCGCCCGCTTCCCCGATCAGCAAAACGGCACGACGGTCGTCCGCAACGAGACGATCCTCACCCAGGAACAGATCGCGACAGTTGGACCGGTCCAGGAACCCACCCGCGGCATCAACGCGCCACACGTCCCGATCACGCTTACTGAAGAAGGGGCGCAGGATTTCGCCCAAGCGATGCAACAGTACGGCTTTACTAGTCCACAAGGGACTGATGCCTGTCGTGAAGGCCTCCCGCCGGAACAGCGATATTGTCTCGATACCGTCCTCGACGACCAGGTCGTCTACTCGGCGTCGCTGGCTGGCGGGCTCGCCGGGGGCATCGAGGACGGTAGTTTCGTCGAACAGCGAAATTTCGTGATGACCGCGACCAACCAGAGCCAGGCCCGTGATCTCCAGATCAATATGCGCGCCGGTGCCCTACCCGCGACGCTCGATATCGACGACCGTGGTACCTCCTACTTCCTGGCACCCACGCTCGCTTCGGAGTTCAAGCTCTTCTCGCTGATCACCGGGTTGATGGCCGTTCTCGCAGTCGCTCTTTCGGTCTCGATTCGCTACGGGGATCCCAAAGTAGCCGCACCGATGGTCGTCACGGCGCTGTCGGAGGTCTACATCCTGCTGGGGTTCGCCGCCGCCGTCGGGCTGGCACTCGATCTCTCACACATCGCGGGCCTGATCGCCGTGATCGGGACCGGCGTTGACGACCTCGTCATCATCGCCGACGAGGTGATGGCCGAGGGTGCTGTCGCCAGCGGTCGAGTCTTCGCAAACCGGTTCCGGAAGGCATTCTGGATCATCGGTGCCGCCGCGATCACGACCTTGATCGCGATGAGTCCACTGGCGATCCTCTCGCTGGGTGACCTCCGTGGGTTCGCGATCGTGACAATCCTCGGTGTCATCATCGGTGTGTTAGTCACCCGGCCCGCCTACGGCGACATCCTCCGGAACCTGATGACTATCTACTGATCGCTGGCATTGGGCCGAACGATTCGTCGGTGTCGTTGTATTGCTCAAACACGCACGGTTTCATTTTCCCGCAACCGAATCCTCCCGCCATCAAAATTGATCGAGAGCGGATTGTTCGGCCGCGTCGAGGATGTCCTCGGCGGTTTGCCAGCTGGTTCGGGCACAGGCCGGCAGAGTACCGTTCTCGGCGACGTAGTCTTCGAGAAACGTGCGGGTCGTCGGATCGCTCGGATAGCCGCTGCCGATCGCGCCGTATTCGGTGGCGAGTGCCTCGATGTGTGTGTCGCGTTCGACTTTCGCGACCACGCTCGCCGCACCGACGATGGGGTGACGGTCATCGGCGCCGTGTTCGGCGGTGAGATCGACTGTGGGTGTCACCCGATCGGTGACTCGGGTAGCGAATCGCTTGGCATTCACGTCGCCAGCATCGACCGTGGCTCGGTCGCCATTCGCCGCGACGACGTTCAGTGCCTCGGCGTGGCCGGCGACGGTGAGCGTATTCATGTCCGTCTGGGGGTCGTCGATCCGATCGGGGGTGATCTCGGCGATCCCGATCGTGACGGCGTCGGCCGCTTGAAGCTGGGCGGCGAGTTCCTCCCGCCGCGTTGGGGACAATCGTTTCGAGTCGGCAACCCTCGTCGGTAGCGCCGATCTATCGGTCACTCTGACAGCCGCCACGAACATCGAGCCGAGCACCGGCCCTTTACCGGCCTCATCGACCCCACAGAGCGCCATCGATTAAGAGGGATGTGGCTGTTCGCTTCAGTTTTTCTGTCCGAAAAGACGGTTGATGTGATGAACGTCTAGTCGTCGGCAACGGGCTCAGCGGCTTCGATCTCCGGCTCGGATGTGTCTCCTTCCGACGTATCCGATTCCGTATTACGGATTTCGTCTGCCTCATCGAGTTCCTCGCGGAGCACTTCCCAGGCCTCGATGTCGCGGTGATGACACATGATCGAACACCGATAGTATGTTATATCTTAACACACTTTAATACTTTGACAGGAAATCGATCATCCCCCGTGGTCACTCAGTGTGAGTCACACTGTTTCTTTGAGAAACTCCGGGGTCGCGAAGGGTTCGCCCTCGCTTTCGACCGCGATCACATCAAGGGCGGTGACCGTCGTGTCGGTATCCAGCAAGTCGGCGAGATTGGGCTGGGTCCGTCCGTCGTCGCCATGGATCAGTTCCTTGATATAGAGCCCGCCCTCACCACGAATTTCGATCGATGCGTGGCGATCGTCTTCAAGTTCCCCCTCGATCGCATAGACGGTCCGGGTTCGGGTTTTCTTCGCCCGGCGATGGGCGACTCGATCCGGGGTGTCCTGTTCGATCGTGGCGCCATCGAGGTCAGCCAGAGCGTTCTCGAACGCTGTCGGATCGACTGGGGCATCGAATTCGACTTGGGCACGGTAGGCCTTCTCGGCATCGAGTTCCTTGACCCGCTCGACCATCTCGTAAGTCGCGAGGGCGAGGTCGGTCACTTCGACCTTACCCGCGGCCGTGTCGTTGATCTCGGCTTCTAATGCGTCAACATCAGGCCGTCGTCGATGGGGAGTTTCGACCTCGACGACGAACGGCCGGCCGGTCCCGAGCATGAGTGCGTCGACGTCCTCACGGCCCGCGCCGTGAAACGTCGTATCGCTGCCATCCATCGCGGCCTTGATCGGCGGGGAGACGAGTTCCTCGACGCTTTCCTCGTACATGTACCCCGACCCACCGCAGTGATCGCACTGGGTGCTGTCCTGGATGCCAGTCCCGTTGCACTCCCGACAGGGCCACTCAGTCTGGGGAATCCCCCGTTCGAGCTTGCGGTAGCGCCCATAGACGAACGCGGGGTTGATCTGTATCTCGACCCCATCGGTCGCCAGATCGAGCAACGCGACCACGTCCGGTCGATCGAAATCGACCGACACCCCGAGCTTTTGACCGACACGTTTGCCGACCTCACGATTGAATTCACGGTTGAGTGGCTCGCCGGCGTCGGGGTCGAGGCCCGCGTCCTCGCGGAGGAGCCGGTCGTTCTCCTCGAGCAACGGCGAGACTTTCGTGCCGATCTGATAGGTCTCGAACTCGATAGCCGAGAGTTCGTTCGCGACGAGGTTCGCCCATTCCTCGAAGCGGTCACACTCGCCCTCACAGACCCAGCATTCGGCATCGTCCGACTGTACGATCCCATCGTCCTCGGCTTCGAATGGCACGTCGTCAGCGAGTGCCACCGTGACACGGAGGGCGTGGCCACGCTCCGTATTCGTCAATCCCCAGCTCCGATCGGCGAACGGCCGACCCAGACAAGCATCACAGATCGGTCCCTGGGCCAGAAGCGACCGTGCCGTCTCGAGTATCGACATAGTCGCGTTTCGGCCTGGAACCGGTAATTGCCTTGCTATCCCGGGGATAGATGTGGTGACACCCCCCTCAAGGGAGCGAAGAACGAGAAGCTGTAATGTGGCACGTCAAAGCTCCATGGGCAAGGGCATATCACTCCGGATTATGACGAATCGAGATGCGCTCGATACGTGAAGAGCCCAACTCTCTTGGCTCTATATCTCTACGGCGCCGGGCTTTGATAGAGGAAGTCGTACTGGTGGGCAACGTAGCTCAGCTCGGCGGCGTCGAGCTGACGACGGCGTTCATCAAGCCAGTCATCGATGGCCGGATGGTCATCGAGCGCGTCGGCGACGAATTCCAGAATCGTTGCCAGAAATCCCGCCTCCTCGGCGGGATAAGTACCGTCTCGGGGTCGAACGATCCAATCTGAGGCCCCAACAGAGAGGAGTCGGCCGTCCCGTTTTCGCAGACTTTCCAGTACATGTCGGCCGGCGTGGGTATCTCGCCCCGGTTGCTCGTCGATGTACTCGTGATACGCGGCTTCGACCGCCGCATCCGCCGGATGATCCGGTTGAAAGATCGTCCCGCCGTCGAACGTGAGCGGTGCGTAGAGGAGGCCAGCCGGACGGACTGCTTCCTCGAAGACATCGAGTGTCGTTTCGATGGGAACGAGATCGAGAAACGCACTCGCGATGAGGAGATCGGCTTCGGCTTGCAGTTCCTCGAACACGGTGAGTGCGTCCCCTTGTTCGAGTCGGATGTCGAAATCGGCTAACCGGAACCCGTCCGGAGTGTGTTCGGCACCGAGTTCGGCCGCCCGTCGGTCGTTAGCATGTTCGAGCAACGTGTTCGATCGATCGACACCGTGATAGGATCCCGACCGGACGCCCCATTCCACAAGCCGCGGGATCATCGTCCCCGTTCCGGTCCCGGCTTCGAGTATCTGGGGATCGGACGGGAGTTCCTCGAGCAATCGGTCCCGGACGCGCGGGGCGAGTGCCCGGTCATCGACGGTTCGCTTGGCGTCGAGGTACGTGATGTCGGCGTGATCCATCGCTCTCAGAGTTCTCGCTCATGGGATGCCCACGCCGTTTCATCCTCCCACATCCGGACCGAGAGGCGTGTCAGGTGCTCCGTCGGGGCCTGTTCGGCCACCCGGTCGCCGAACACGCGTGCGAAATGCTCGATACTCGGGTTGTGACCGTCGAATTCCGGGAGGTCGTTCAATACTGCGTCCCTGTATCGCTGGTCGAGCCCATCAAGTACCTCGTTGACGGCGTCGATATCGACGAGATATCCGTACTGGGACAGTTCGGGACCGCCGAATCTGACTTCCGCCTTGAAGTGGTGGCTATGGATCTCCCCCTCCGGTCCTGGATCCGGGACCGTGAGATAGTGTTGGGCAATAAACTCCCGTATGACACAGAGTTCGTACACGGCCGCTCTAATAGGAGCGATCCGCTTAACTCTTACAGGGAAGATTCCCACGCAAGCGATAATGCCCCCTGCCGTTCTGAGATCCCCCGTCGCGTGATCGATCGTCGTGGATCAATCGAATAAAAAGAGCACTTGAAGGGCGTCCTCGGGGTCGCGGTCGAGGGTTCGATACGCTTCCGGGGCACGATCAAAAGACGTCCGGTGCGTGATGAGGGGATCGGTTTCGATCGTCCGAAGGTGATCCCACGCGACATCCATGCGCCGGTCTTTCGTCCATCGGCCCCGATGTTCGGGCGCGAGGGTACTCACCTGACTCGAAATGAGATCGACCCGCCCGCGGTGGAAGAAACCGCCCAAGTCGATGTCGGCACGTTTACGGCCGTACCATGAGCCGACGACGATCCGGGTGTCGTATCCTGCGGCATCGATCGCATCGTCGAGGGTATCGGGGGTTCCCGTCAGTTCGTAAATGAGATCCGCTCCGGCTGGACTGCTTTGGGTGTCGAGCGTGTCTACCTGCTCCGGGTGGATCGTTTCATCTGCTCCCATCCTCTCTGCCAACTCCCGACGCGATGCGAGCGGTTCGACAACCGTCAGTCGTTCGAGCGGGAACTCAGCTAGGAGGCTCGCCGTGAAGAGCCCGACGACACCCGCACCGAACACCACCACCCGTTCGCCGATCATCGGTCGTCCATCCATGAGGAGATTCACGGCCGTCTCTGCGGTCGGAAGGAGTGCGGCGGTTTCCGATTGGATGTCATTGGGAACTGGAACGAGCTCGTCCGGATCCGAGACGAAGTGACTCTCGTGTGGGTTAAATCCGAAGACCGTTCGTTCACGCCACCGTTCGTCGACATCGTCCCCGACCGCAACGACGTCGCCGACTGCGGCGTATCCGTATTTGAGCGGATATGTAAAGTCGCCCGCGAACGGATCGATCGATTCGTTCCCACCCGTGTCTTCGGCGACATCGCCTCTGTAGACGAGGAGTTCCGTCCCACCACTGACCGCCGTTACCGCTGTTTCGACCAACACCTCATCGCGATCCGGTTCGGGGATACCCTCGTCTCTGAGGCTGACCTCTCGTGGACCGGTGAAATACAGTGTGGTGGCAGTCATCGATCCGTTACGGTGGTTCTAATTGCCTACCGCATCTGCTCCGGATATCCGTTGTCTTGACGCCGGTCTCTGTTGTTCCGCTGTTGTTCGGTCCACGTTCGTGGATGGCCATATCGTCGTCCACAGTCCCGCTATCCAGTTCGTCCGTGGGCTGTCGGCGGCGATGTCGGGCTCGGTCATACTCAAGTGTCAGTACAGGAAGGTTATGAATCTTCACAGAATTTCGAGGCGGATGCCACGGGGCTTGACCCCGAGGTGTTGACATCATTTGTGACGGCCGGTAACCGCTAGATAATCCCGGATGAATACGACGATCGATGGGGTTGCCACGACCGCGGCAAGCGGATAGATGATTCGCGTCGAGATGACTGGGAGCAGCGCCACGGTAATGAACACCATCTGTACCGCCGCAAGTGGTCGTCGAACGCGGCTGTCCGGGAGATCGCCGACCGGCCGGCCACGACGGGTGCGCCAGGCGACTCCGCCCCGATAGAGATAGCGTGCCAGCGAGATCGAGAGATACCAGATCGGCAGTCGTCCCCAGACGACGCCGACGAGCGGCGCGACGAGAAATCCGAGCGTATCGAACGCGAGATCGAGCTGTTCACCCAACGCCGTCTGTCGTCCAACGATTCGAGCCGTGGTTCCATCGAGGTAGTCGAGGATAACCCCTATACCATAACAGATCCCTGGTGCCCAAGCCACCACCGGTGTCGTCGGTGAGACGAACAAGAATCCGGCAACGGTGGCGAAGAGCCCGCCACGAACGATAGTGATGTAATTCGCGATCCCGAGCGTTGCTCGTATTGCCCCGTCTTCAGTGCGATTCGCCCGCAGTTTGACTCCGAGCAATACGAGCTCGTACCCGAGGACACTCCCTGCTGGGAGCAGCCAGCGATCGGCGGTCTCAACGGAAACACTACCGGCCAGTACTGTCCAGCCAGCCAGGAGTCCGCCCACCACCAGAAGCGTCACTCCGGTCCACTCCAACCGAAGCCGACGCAGTACGGAGTGTGTCATCGTTCAAAATCGGGATCCGCGAGGGTATCGATTCGGGCAAGCTGATCGCAAGAGAGCCGCATCCGTGCGGCGGTGAGGTTCTCGACGATGTGGTCCCGTTCAGTACTCGAAGGAATCGGTACGATCCCCCGCGTGACGTGCCAGGCGAGTGCGGCCTGTGCGGGGGTCATCCCGGCCTCAGCGGCGACCGATGTGAGTGTCGGCTCTTCAAGCAACCCCGGTGCGGAGAGGGGTGAGTGGGCAATGACGCGAATTCCGTGCTGATGACATGCCCCGACGAGTTCAGCGCGTGGTTGGTACGGATGGCGTTCGATCTGGACGACTGCAGGTGGCACTCGAGCGAAGTCCAATACTGCATCAAGCGTCGATCGCTCTACGTTACACAGTCCGAGTGTCCGAACGATTCCCCGATCATAGAGTGATTCCAGTTTGCGCCAGGTGTCCTTAAGGCTCACATCCGCGGTTCGGATTTCACCGTCGTCGTCTTCCGGGAAGGTCAGTGCCTCTTGTTTTTCAACCGGGAATTCGGCGAGCCGTTGTAACGGTCCGGTGTACGCCCATGCTTCCGGCCAGTGGAGCATGTAACAGTCGAGATACTCCGTCCCGAGGTCTTCAAGCGTCGTCTCGCAGGCTTCGCTTATGTGATCGTGGTTCGTGTTCCAGACCTTGCTGATGAGGAAGATCGCTTCACGGCGTGGGCTACCGGGAGCCGAGAGGATCTCCCCGATCCGGTGTTCGTTCCCGTAGAGTTCGGCGGAGTCGAGTAGTCGATATCCCGCATCGAGGGCTATTTCGATCGATTGGGTTCGGTCGACGTACTTTCCATCGCGATAGCGCGAACAGCCAAAGCCGATCGCCGGCAGCCGGAGGGCGGCCTTACTCCCGTGATGATCCGGTGTCCGGATGGTTGGCTGGCGATCGGCGGCCGTAACCGTCGATTTGATGTCGATCGCGGTGTCCGCCGTCGCCGCCTCCTCGATGGCCTCACAGACAGTCACGATGTGGGCAGCCCGCTTGCCGGCACGGCGGTCGGGGGTACCGTTTCGCACGCTCGCCACGAGCGATTCCACGCCGGCGAGGTAGGGCGTCTCACCCGGCGGCGTCTGGAGCGGCATCGGCGTGTATGCCCGTCCACGACGGCCGAACGAGAGCCTGGGATCGTCACTCCCGCCCATATCACCCGCATCCTCGAGATAGAGCGAGCCGTCGTCGCCGTGCATCTCCAAGCTCGTGAATTCGCGGCTCCGGTGAGGGGCATAGAAGCTCGCCGTGAGTCGGACGGCCGGCCCATCAGCAAACGACAGGGTCGCCTCGACATGTGTCGGTCGCTCTGGATCGTGGGTACTGTCGGCCGGCCAGAGATCGAAGGTGTCTGCGCTCCGAACCCGATCGATGGGGCCGAACCACTCCACTAGCACTACTTCTGGGGTTTAATCCGGCAGGCTGATTGCAGCGGTTGAAGAA
>JBDGPX010000092.1:0-10760 GCA_042219475.1 Halobacteriales archaeon | reverse complement strand
ATTAGCTGAGTGTCGAAAGTGAGGTATACCGCTGGAACCGCCGCTATCGCTGTTGCCGTTACTGGCGACGCCTACCTCCTATCTCTATCACCTACTTCTTCTTTTTCTTCTTTTTCTTGTCGCCGCAGCCGACGAGTTTGACGCTGTCCGTGCCGACCAATGGAATACCATCTTGGGTTTCACCTTCCAGCCGGCCGGTGTCCTGTGTTCCGTCAAATCCGGTGTCCGGCGTGTGGAAATGCCCGACAAAATCGGTGTCACCGTCTTTCGACCCGTGATCGGGCTTTGCGTCTTCGAAGTGACCGCCTTCGTGAATGATTCCTGCCCCACCGCCCCCGATGACGTCACTGGGCGCGCCAAACCGGAGCGACGACGGATCCACCCTCGTGGCGTCGAAGTCGTCTGTCGTTAGGACAGCGACGGGAGTACCACCCTTCTTTTTACAGTTGACGGCATTCGGATCACTGCCGGGCTTGATGTTGATCTCAACTGCGATCCACACGGTGAACGTTAGCTTACAGGTATCCGACGCGCCATCTGGATCGGTGACCGTGAGCGTCACCGTCTTCTCACCGCCGGTTGTGAACGTGTGGTTAACGACTGCGCCAGTTGCATCAGTGTCGTCGTCCCCATCAAAGTCCCACTCGTAGGTGAGCGAGTCGCCGTCCGGATCGCTTGATCCCGAGCCATCGAACGTTATCGATTCGCCCGTGGTTGGGACCTCTCCGGAGAAGGACATCGCACACTCGGCGTTGGGCGGCTGGTTGCACCCCGTAATTGTGATATTACAGTCATGCCATTTCACAAATGACCGTTCACTGTCATCCTCACCTGGATGTGGACAGAACTGTCCGGGCACAGGCCTTTCCGTCGCACTCACTCGCCATATGTAGTCACCGCATTCGATATCAGCCGGGATGTCTGACGTTAGCTGGAAGTGGACGTGTTGGCCGACGTTAAGGCCGGATTGAATGTTTTCACCAACTTTCGTCCACGTGTTACCGCCGTCGTTGCTGATAGCGGCGACGAAACATGCTTCACTGCCGTGCCCGCTTTGGAAGTGAACCTTCGCGTCGAATGACTCCCCGACCTCGACCGGATCCTGTGGAAAATCGTCCGGATTATTACACTCAACGGCCAAGTCCGCAACGTGATGCGCGCTGGAAACGCCCGTCGCTCCGGCGATGCCGATGGCTCCGGCTCCAATGACTTCCAGTACCCGTCGTCGGTTGATTGGGTTATTGATTCGTTTTTGCTTCGATTGATCGATTTGTGGCATAGACGTGTTTGATCGCTAATGTTTTATCTTCCTTCATTCGTTTTCTGATATCACCTTCGTTGGCCGCGAATAAACGCATTAAATCTAGTTTCACCCCCTGGATCGATAACGATAACAGTAGAAATAATTATTTATTGACAAATTATTCCCTCTATTAATTATTAGTAATAAAGAATAATCAACAGGATTGGAATTTTTTTCTAATATTTAAAAAAGGCTCATGGATCGGTGTTAGGATACCATTAACGGTGAACGAACGGAGTCAGTACTCTTAGGGAGCATATAGAATCCGGTGTGCAAGATACAGAGGTTGTCTCTGTCACGTTGGAGAGCGGGAGCAGCGGAGTGGTTAGGGCGGTTCGTCACTTGTTGCAATGACTGCTTGGTTGGTGATACTCCTGATTGTTAGCTACGCTCTATACCGGGTTCATCGCTGGTGGCTACTGACTATCTCTTGACATCAGCCATGATTTCGTGTCAACACTTAATACGACAATTCTCGAACAATATATTGTAATCGCCATACGACAGGGACTACACCTACACAGCGTGACACCTAATTGCTGATCCTCGAAATTGATCAGTAATGAAGATCTGCCGGTAGAGCCGCTAACTCAGTCGGTGGCCGGATAGTTGGGGACCTCTTCACGGAGCTGGCCGAACTCCGCAACCCGCTCGGCGTGGGCGTTGTGCTGGTGGATCGATTCGTCATTTGATTGCTTCATCGTTATAATCGCATCGTCGGGGAGATCCGGGAAGTGTTCGACGACCCCCTTAGCCATCGAACGGACACAATCCTCGACGAATTTCGCGTTCATATGGGCCTGGTAGGTCATGTGATCCTCGTCGGGCCGTTTCGCGAGGTTGTAGATCCGAGTGCTCATCGAGTCGCGAGCGACTTCGATCAGCTCGATGAGATCCACCTCCGGTGCCCCGTTACTTTCGATGCTCAGGGTGGCGTGTCCGCGCTGGGCGTGACCGGCCTGGGGAATTTCCTGGAGGAATTCCCGAACGGCATCCTTCTCGACATCGAGTTCATAGAGTTTCTCGCGGGCCCGGCTGCTCATCATGCCCTGTGAGCACGGACAGACGGTCATCCCGGTTACCTTGGCGCCGATCTCCTCGTGTGTGCCGTCCTCGGTTGCGGTTGCCCCGGCGATGATCGTGGCCGTGCTCTGTGTCGGCCGACCGGATTCGGGCGTCTGGTCTTTGGTGATGAGATCGGCTTCCATCCGGACCTCGGTCTTCGTCGTATAATCGTGTTTGCCGAGCAGTCGCTCGGCGGCGTCGCCACAGACATCCTCGACCCGGTACGTGGGTTCGCTGACGGCCTCCTCGAGGATCTCGTCGATGACCTCCATGTTGCGGCTCATGTCGGCCCCTTTCCGGGAGCCTGGAAGGTCTACGTAGACTTCGAATTCCGCCATCAGGACGATCGGTCGCTTATCGGGCCGGGCGATCTCGACGAGTTTCTCCACACCGGTAACGCCGACCCGATTGAGGCCGACGGAGACGTCCGGCGTCGATGCCTGCACGTCGGGGAGCTGACGATCCATTAGCGTCTCTTTGATACCGCACCCGATTAAGCCCTTCTTTTTTCGATTGTTTGACACCTCTGTGCGCGCACGGACGCTCATTCCAGCTTCCCGAGCGCCTCGAAGAAATCTCCCTGTGGTCCGGCGATTCGGGCTGGATTGGTGGCCAACTCGACCCGGACGTCAAGCGGTGCCGCGACCCGTCGTCGTTCGCCATCGCTTGAGAGATAGGCGAACTCGGCATCCGTCGCCCGGATCGAAACGATGCTCTCCTCGGGCACCGCCAGCGACGGCATCGGATCGGTGGCACACATCTCGGTGATGAGCAGCGTCCGAACGGCGGGATGAACCAGTGGTCCGCCCTCGCTGAGGTTGTAGGCGGTACTGCCGGTCGGGGTCGCAACGAGGACACCGTCCATACGGCTCTCGGTGTACACGCCACCGTCGATACTGACCTCGATCTCGATCCCTTGTCCGTGGCCACGCTGTGGTCCCTGGACGACGACCTCGTTGAGGGCTGGCGGCAGGTCCCATTGCTCGGTGTTGTCGCCCGTTACCGTCAACCGGGAGACTTCGCGATACTGGGGTTGCCCCTCGTTTCGGATCCGTTGGATCTCCTCGCGAAGCCGCTCGCTGGCGTCCTTAGGCCGGATCGGATTGAGGAATCCCACCTCACCGAGATTGATCCCCAGAATCGGGGTCGCGCCGACGTACCGGGCGGTGTACAGAAACGTCCCATCGCCGCCGATGCTCACCACGAGGCGGCATTCGCCCATCGCCTCGATCGGTGTCGGCTCGATGCCGATAGTCTCGGCCGTGTTCGGGTCTACGTGGATATCGTGGCCGTCCCGGGCGAACTCGTCATGGAGCTCCCCGGCAAGCTCGAGCGCCCGATCGTTGTCCTTCTGGGCGACGATCCCGAGTTCCATGCTTCGAGCTCCAGAACCGGACGGTAAAAAGCCGTTGTCCGGAAACCTTGCACGGGCCTCCCAACCGCTCCAATCGTCCCCCCCTCTGATGCCCACAGCGCGGACAAGATACTTGACGCTCCGCGGCTGAAACACGGGTATGGACGGGTGTTCGTGGGTCGGATACCGGGCTGATCGAGGGCCTCAGAGAGGATACCCGTCATCGAGAGGTGACTGATGAGCGAAGAGGAGGCCGAGGAGGACTGGTTCGAAAGCGCGTTCAGCGACGACAAAACACCGGACGGCGAAGAGACCGCCGAATCAGGGACGGATGAGGGTGAGTCTGTCGATGACGAGAACGCCGCCGAAGACGCGATCGACCCGGATTCGGATACGGAGACGGAGTCGGCCGGTGCTACGGACGAGGATCCCGATTCTCTGGGCGGATTCGAGATGGGTACGGCCACCGAGGAAACCGACCGATCACCCGCTGTTGATCCGTCGGACACCACCACTGAGACGGCGTTCGATCCCGATGCTAGCGTCGATAGTCATGCCGGGACTGACGGTGCCGATGATACCGATACCGATGAGGGAAACCTCTTTGAGGATGACTTCGCGAGTGCCTTTCAGAACGCTCCTTCGCCCGATACCGGGCTCGGCGGTGGCGGGAGTGGTCCCGGTGGTGCCGGTGCTGGCATGGGAGAATTCGGCGGCGGTGGGGAGTTCGGCATGGGGGAGGATTTCGGCATGGAGGAGGGGTTCGAGGCCGACGAAGATTTCGAATCCGACATCCCCCGGATCGAGATCGGCATCGAAGGCCTCGATAGCATGATCCAGGGCGGGGTCCCCGAACGATCGCTCATGGTCACGATCGGCGCCCCGGGCACCGGGAAGACGACCTTCGGCTTGCAGTTCCTCCAACACGCCCTAGAGGCCGGCGAGAACGCGGTGTATATTACGCTCGAGGAAAGCTTCGACCGAGTCATCAATACCGCCGACGACAAGGGCTGGGAGTTCTCCGAGTACGTCGATAATAACCAGCTGGCGATCGTCGATCTCGATCCCGTCGAGATGGCTAACAGCCTCACGAGCATCCGCTCGGAGCTGCCCAACCTCATCCAAGATTTCGGGGCGACCCGACTCGTCCTCGATTCGGTATCGCTCCTCGAGATGATGTACGACAAGCAGGCCACCCGCCGCAACGAGATCTTCGATTTCACCACCAGCCTCAAAGCGGCGGGGGTAACGACGATGCTCACGAGCGAGGCCTCCGAGGACAACCCCTTCGTCTCTCGGTTCGGTATCATCGAATACCTCACCGACGCCGTCTTCGTGCTGCGGTACATCCGCCCGGACGACTTCCGGGAAACCCGGCTAGCCGTCGAGATCCAGAAGATCCGGGACGCCAATCATTCCCGGGAGACCAAACCGTACGAGATCACCAGCGAAGGGATCTCCGTCTACCGGCAAGCAAACATCTTCTGAGGGGCCGATCGTCCCCTCTGTCCGCCGTGTCGATAGCCGGCAACAGCTATTGCGTCTCGACGACGCCGGTCCCGGGACGATCGCTGTCGACTAGTTCGATGTCGCCACCCGGCATCGGGACCCCATCGTAGGGGTCTTCCGCGAGGAGCAGCGAGCCGTCCAGGTCGGCATAATCCAGCAGCGGTGCCAGATGACACCCTGCGGCGATCGAGGCGTTCGATTCGATCATACACCCCAGCATGAGCTCGAGACCGTGTGCCCGGGCGGTGTGAATCATCCGGATCGCCTCCTGGAGGCCGCCACATTTCATGAGTTTGAGGTTCGCGATGTCACACTTATCGGCGATCTGGGGAATGTCTTCGAGCGTAATACAGCTCTCATCGGCGGCGATGGGCAGGGCCGCCCGTTCGTAGACGAACTGCAACCCCGCCGGATCCTCGGCCGGCACCGGTTGCTCGACGAATTCGAGGTCGTAGTCGGCGAGTCGATCGATCTTCGTGACGGCCTCCCGGGGTGACCACGCCTCATTGGCGTCGACCCGGATCTCGGCCCTGGGGGCGACCTCGCGGATCGCTTCGATGATCTCGATGTCACGATCCGTGCCGACCTTGATCTTGAGCCGGTTGTGTCCCGCCTCAAGGGCGGCTTGGGTCTTCTCGACCATGCGATCGACCGGATCGATCCCGATGGTGTAGGTCGATTCGATGCTGTTGGTGGGATCGAGTCCCCAGTAGCGATACAGCGGCAGGTCGAGTTGCTTACAAGCCAGATCGTGGACCGCGATGCTCACCGCACATCGGGCGGCTGGATTGCGATGGACCGTCTCCTCGAGACGCCGTTCGAGCCGGGCGAGGTTGTGTGGATCGTCGATCTCCTCGACGACGGCAAGCAGATCGGGCAGTACTGCCTCGACGGTGTCGGCTGTTTCCCCGTAGTGGCCGGCGGGGGCGGCACCGCCGATCCCCGTGTTGCCCGCGTCGTCGCTGACCCGCACGATCACGTTCTCGGCGACTTCCTGGGTTCCTCGGGAGATGGTGAAGGCATCGGCGAGCGGGAGTTCGACACGCTCGAACGTGGTTTCGAGGCTCATAGCACCGCCTCCAGGAGCTCCTCGGCCCCGAACCGGACTGGATCGGTCGCCGGCGCGCCGATCGCCTCGCTGTAGGCCGCCACCGCCTCGCGGGCGGCCGCGTCGTCATCGATGTGGCTCGTGTTGAGGGCGCCGGCGGCGACGGTCGTCTCGTGTACCGGCTCGGCGAGATTCTCGTAGAGATCGACGTACTCTCCCGGTGCCGGGAGTGCCGTATCTTCGTACCCGTGGACGACCTCCCGTCCCGCGACGTGACAGAGCACGAGCTTGTCCGGCATCGAACCGTGTAGGATCGAGGTGGTCACCCCCGAGTAGGCCGGGTGGATGATGCTTCCTTGCCCCTCGACCAGGAGGTGCTCGTGGTCGTTGCCCCGTTCGACGATCATCTCCTCGACGGCGCCCGCTGCGAAATCGGAGATCACCCGATCGATCGGGTTGCCCCACCCCTCGATCATGATCCCGGTCTGTCCGGTCGGGATGAACGCGACCGATTCGCCGGCATCTCTGGCGGCCCGGTAGAGCTCCATCGTCGCCGTCATCTTCCCGACCGAACAGTCGGTCCCGACGGTGGTGATGATCTCGGCGTCGACCTCGTCGGCGATTCCATCGGCGACCGTGAGATCCTCGTCAGGCTTGCGGACGTCCCATAGCTCACAGCCATACTCGGCGGCGAGGGCGCTGAACTCCTCGTCCTCGCTGAGGAAGTAGTGCAGCCCGGCGATGATATCACAGCCTCGTTCGATGGCCGTGGTCACGTCCGGCCGCCAGCTCTCATCGAAGCCACCGCCGATGGGGGCGATCCCGATGATCAGCGCATCGACGTCGGTCTCGATGTCATCCATCGATTCGACGATCGGCGCGTTCTGGACATCCGGGAGATAAGCGCTGACAGTGTGTCCGATACTCTCCCGGTCGAGTACGGCCACGACGTCGTGATCGGCGTACCGCAGAATTCCGACGGCCGTCTTGGCCCGATCGGGGAATTTCTCGTGGGCAAGTAATGCGACTTTCATCACCCAGCCAAAGGCGAAGGAGGAACTTATCAGATACGGTAGAGCGTCGCCGTAAAGAGACTCCGGACGGCGTCCTCGAGTGCCGCCTCGGGGGATCCCGTCGCATCGACCGTCCGGGTTCGGTCGGCCCGGTCCTCGAAGGCGTCCAGCACCGTGCGTTCACCGACAACGAACAGCCGTAACGGATCGCGTTCGTCAAGCACCTCGTGACACCGATCGAGGTGGGCATCGATCTGCTCGTCGCGTCGTCGCTCGAACCGTCCCTGTGAATATCCGCCTTTGGAGTGCTGACTCTGTACGTCGGTTTCGAACCCTTCGAACGCTGTCCGTTCTTGTCCGATGAACTCGCCATACGCAAAGAGGTCCGAACGGACCAACGCGACGGCATAGTCGTCGCTCGGTCGGAACCAGTCACGATCGAGCCGGAACGACTCGGCCCATTCGAGGAACGGATCGGGCGCCAACGGCGGTTCGATCGCGGCGCTGATCAGCCCCGCGTCGTCGGTCATGGCAAGACAGGGGGCCGCCCGCGCGACCAACGCAACGCGATCCCCGAAGGCCGTCCGGACCGGCTGTGGGAGATCGCTGCCGTCTTCGATCATCGCCGTGAGACAGGCCTCCGAGTCGGCTTCGAACCGTTCGAGTCGACGGAGAACTGCATCGAGCCGACCGCCACGGATCCGGTCGACCATCCGATAGTCGATGGTCTCGCTGCCTTCCTCAGCGTGTTCGAGTTGGCCCTCCAGATCGGCGATCCGGTCCTCGAGACGGTTGATCCGCTCTTCGGCGTCCTGTCTAGCGCGTGCGGCTTCGGCTCGTCGCTCCCGTTCGGCCTCGAGTTGCTCCTCGAGGCGATCGCGTTCGGTTTCGAGGGTCTCGATGCGCTCTTTGAGTTCGGCACGACCCAGCAACTCATCGAGCATGGTTGTGATTCACCGAACCCGCGGTCGCGACGGTCTTGTAGTTTCCGACACTCCCGTTATTGCAGGAGGTCCCCGTGTCCATCGCTATCGGTGCCAAACCACGCGAGCAGCCGCTCGGCCTGGTCGGCCTTCGCGAGGAGGACTTCCTTGAGTGCCGGGGGATTTTTCACACGCGTTCGTTCGAGGAAGGATTCGGGTAACGCGAGGGTATCCTTGGGGATCCCGTCGGCGCCATGGACCGGGAAATGGTGTTCGTCGACTTTCATCACGAGCGGTGAATCGAGCCGTTCGATCCCCTCACCGACGGTGTAGAGCTGCTCGTTGACACGCTCGTGTTGATCAGTCTGCATGACGGGTTGCTCCCCGCTGTACGGCTCAACGTAGAGCCGTCCGAGGTAGTAGCCCTGCGAGAACTCCTCGAACATGGTAGCCAATCACATACAGGGAGTGTCCTGAGTTAAGCCTTGGCCAGCCGTTTTTTATAGTCGTGCAAATCACGTGTTTTCCGTAATAAATCGACTGACGGCACCGGCTTCGATCGACCGTTCAAACTGTTCATATGATCCGCGCTCGCGTGAACGGTCCGAAACGGCCAGACCGCTTTTTAATGGGGGTCGTGTAGGTAACTCCATCCATGCAGGCCGTCCGTGTCGTGACTGTCGTTGTGACCGTCATTGTCGCTGCCGCCCTCGTCCCTGGTGGCGGCATGGCGGCGACGATTATGGCCGGTGATTCACCGGTCGAGGTTACCGAGCCGATATCGTCGGCCACCGCTATATTCCAGGCCAACGACACGGATGTCGATAACACGACGAATAACACCACCACACTCATTGGCTCTAACACCACTGCTAACACCTCAACAGATGGCAACTCGTCATTCGGCATGCAGCTCTCGGGTTTTATGCAGTCGAATGCCGGCCAGGCCGATACGAGCATTGAAACCGGACTCTGGGCCGCCGAATTCGATGACTCCGAATCGAACGAGACCCGTGAAAAGCTGATCCAAAGACAGAGCGATTCGATACAGGAACGCATCGAGACTCTCAAAGAACGAAAGACGGCGCTTCAAAAACAAAGGGCCGAGGGAAAGATTGATCGGGACACGTACCGGGCTCAACTCGCCAACATTGTCGGCCAGATCGCCGCTCTCAATGAAGCGGTTGAGGAGATAGAAAAGCGATCACAAACGATCCCATCTGCGGACGGCGCCTCGGAACCTGACTCCGACTCCGAATCCGATTCTGACACTGGTCCGCCTTCCAAAGTCGCTGAACTCAAAGACCAGGTCCAAGCGCTCAGTAACGATAAGGAAATCCAGGACGTTGCCCGGTCGATCACAGGGGAGGACGATGACACCGATGAAACTTCAGATGAAGATGGCCCCCCTGACTGGGTGACTAACGGCGACGACGCTGACGACGGGGATGGTGAGAGGGCCAGCGACGACCGTGGTGTCGGCAATGCATCATCGAACAACGGTGGCAATCAGAGTACCGGACCGCCGGATGAAGCCGACAACGACGGACAGGGAAACGCCGATGGGAATGAGAACGGTGATGGCAATGACGGCGACAACGGCGTCAATGTCGGGAACGGCGGTGATGAAGGTGACTCCAACTCCGGAAACGAAAATGGGGGTGGCAACGATGACGATCGGGATAATGACGGCAACGGGAATGGTGATAACCCGGGGAACAGCGATAGCGCTAACGGAGATGACGGCAACGACAATGACGACAATCCCGGGAACGACAACAACGGCGATGCCGAACCGGGTACCGACGACAACCCCGGGAAAGGACAAGACAATGCGGAGAACGGAACCGATAATGACGGTAACGGAAATGGAGAAAACAACGGTGAGGGAAACGGAAATGAGGGCGACGTAGGTAACGGCGACGACAACGAGGGAAATAACGATAACGCCGGCAACGGTGACAGTAATGACGACAACGCCGGCAATGGAAACGGTGCCGGTGGGGAGCCGGGTGACGGTTCGAACAGCGATGGTAATAGGGGTGACAGCGGTAACAACAACGGCGACGGATCCGATTCGAGCGATAACGACGATGGGGCCGGATCGGGTAACAACGACGACAATAACAGTGATAGCGGGGACGGAGGTAACCGGTCAGATTCGGACGATAGCGATAATAACGGGAATGGCGGCTCCGGTTCTAATGACGGCGACAGCGGAAACAATAATGATGAGTCAGGTAGCGGGGATGGAGGGTCGAATTCCGGCGACGGTAATGACAGTAATACCGGAAACGATGACGGTGGTAGCGACTCTAACAACGGAAACGGCGATAACTCGGGTGGCGGCGACAATGGTGCCGGATCAGGTGGAGGCAACAACGATAACGGTGGAGATAGTGGTGATGGGTCGGATTCCGGATCAAATGACGGATCAAGTGGGAGTGATGGAGGTGATGGCTCCAGCGGAAGTGATGGAGGTGATGGCTCCAGTGGGAGTGATGGGGGTGACGGATCAAGTGGGAGTGATGGGAGTGACGGATCA
>JBDGPX010000013.1:0-11235 GCA_042219475.1 Halobacteriales archaeon | reverse complement strand
CGCGTTCGAGCTGGTATTTCACGTCGCGGGCCAGCTTGTTCAGCGCCGTCCGGAAGAGATCCTGCATCAGATCGCCGGAGACCTTCAGGCGCTTGTTGGCGTAGTGATCCTTGTCGTCGGATTCCCGACGATTGAGGGCCAACTCGAAACAGGCCTCGGCCATCCGACAGAGGTAATAGGCCTTGTTGATCCGGACTTCCTCCTCCTCGACGCCCTCCTCGTGGAGATGGGGAAGGAGATACCGATCGATGACGTAATTCGCCCGTTTGAGCTGGTAGTTTTTGCCCTGGCCGGAGGCGACGCGCTGGCCGAGCTTCTCGATGGCGCCCTCCTGGGTCTGGACCTCGGCTTCCTCTAAGTTCTCGAGCATGAACTTCACGATCTCGGGATCGTCCGAGACGCGGTGGACGATCTCCTCGTCGGATTCGAGCCCGAGGGCCCGGACCAGCGTCACGAAGTTGATCGACCCCGACACCGAGGGGAACGAGACTTCGAGCAGCCCGTCGCGGGTCCGTTCGACTAGGACGAGCGCCCGATACCCCCGCCGTTGGGAGAACGTCTTGGCGACCTGGATCTCGTCGCCGTATCGAGTGTCGTATTCGGCGAGGATCTTGTTCGGTGCGAGGTCCTCCGAGGTCATCAACACCCGCTCGGAGCCGTTGACGATGAAGTAGCCACCGGGATCGGCGGGGTCCTCGCCGATCTCGATGAGTTCCTCGACGCCGAATTCCGCGATGTTACACTTCTGTGAGCCGACCATGATCGGCATCCGGCCGACCTTGGTCTCGGCCTCATCGACGACTCGCTCTTCTTCCTCCTCGCCGCCCTTGATGATTCGCATCGCCATGAACACCGGCGCCGCGTAGGTGATGTTCCGGAGCCGGGCCTCCTGGGGATAGAGCAACTCCTCGGATCCGTCGGCCTCGCGAACGCGGGGGGTCACGACGCGGACATCCCCGAGTTCGACGTACACCGGCTCCTCGTCTTCCTTGTCGCCGATGTCGGTGTCGATGGTGCCCTTCTCGTCGACGACCTGCTGCATCCCCCGTTCGAGAAAGGCGTTAAACGAGCGGTAATGGTGTTCGGCGAGCCGTTCCTGTGAGAAATACTTCCGTGAGATCTTTCGTCGGTCTTCTCGGTTCATATTGTCGTATTATTCGACTACCAGTCGATATACCGTCGCGGTGTCGGTCGTGCGTGAATCCCGGGTGATCTCGATGACATCACCCACCTCGGCTGCCTCGGGCAAGGCCGGGTCCCCAACCGTGATCTTGGGGAGGTCGGTGCGTTTGACGTTGTACTCTTCGAGGACCGCATCGACGGCATCCTCATCAAGCACGACGTGCTCCGGGACGAGTTCGTGTTGGCTTACGTCAACCATGATTGTGTGCGTGGCATAGCGTCCCCTGCCGCTGGGGAGAAGCGGTGCTCACGAGAGACTACAGCCCTGTACCGGGAGGAGACATTTAAGCGTTGCCAAACGGGACCCACAACTCCTTGAATGGGGCAGACCGTCGCGAACCGCGTCGTGTCCGATAGCGGTGGTTGCGTCTACACTGGCATATATGTTACCCCCTCACGGACCAGTCGATCGGTTCAATCGGTCCTGAACCGCCGTCATTCGACGGTCGGCGAGGGGTTCGAATTCCTGCCGGTTGCCGACGGTCCCGCCGCCCATGGCCGATATTTGGAAAGTCTTAAGTCTGCAAGCAGGATACGTCCGAACGCGTCAGCCCGGGTGGTGTAGTGGCCTATCATACGACCCTGTCACGGTCGTGACGCGGGTTCAAATCCCGCCTCGGGCGCTTTTCTCCGATTTGGACCTTTTATATCCCTGAATGTACGAAATTTAGTGTCTTCCGTCGTTATCGATGATCGATACTCCCTATCTTTTTGTACGAAACCGTCGCCATGAGGTTCATGGAAACGGATCTTCGATGAACACCAAACACATCGGGGACACGTCCGAAGCTATGGTGATCAGCCAGCTGATTCGGCGGGGGTACTCAGTTTCGATCCCGTTCGGAGATAACGATCCGTACGATATCATTGTTGACTCAAACGCGGGCCTCTATCGGGTTCAGGTCAAAACCGGATGGATCGAAAACGGATGTATCCGGTTTAAAACCTACTCCCAAACGACCGACGGCGGTGATTCGATCGATCGGGATTACACTGCCAAGGATGTCGATGTATTCGCGGTCCGTTGTCGGGATACCGACAAGTGTTATTGGGTACCGGTTTCGGATACGGGAAAGAAAAACACCTATCTCCGTGTTGAAGACGCCCATATCGATCACCCGCGTATCAAACGCGCCGATACGTTCGGATTTGACACCAATCTCCCATCGATAGCTCCTTGATGACTGAGGAGGGTATTGTTATCGAGCTAAATCCCTAAACTGGATCTTACTCCGGGATACACTCGTTGTCCATCACTGCTTTTCACCGACTCCGATTCGCAGTAGATCTTCCCTGAGTAGCAGCCATCGGTCGATACACCTAATGGCACGCCCGCCGTCCCTCCCAGCCGATACCGTCGTCCTATGAGCTATCACGTTCTCGATCCGGATGATCTCCCGAGTAGCCCGACCCACCCCTGTGATCGCCGTTCGATCACCGAGGCTGCCGGGCTCAACGCTCTCCACATGGCCCGATACGACCTCGCTCCCGGCGAGGATCTCGCGGCCGAGTATCATTATCATGACCGCCGGGCGGAGGCGTTCTATGTCATCTCTGGATCCCTTTTCATCGAGACACCTGACCGGACCTACGAGGTGCCGGCCGATCGGTTGTTCGTCGTCACCGCTGGGAACCCACTTCGGCCGTACAATCCATCGACTGCGGATACTGCCGTCCGGGTGCTCGGGCTGGGTGCACCGTTGGTCGATATCGGTCGCCCCTATCGACCGGCGACGGACGAGGGGCCGGATGACCGCCCCGATGTACCACCTGACGGTTGACCGTCATCGAGCCACATCGCAGTTGACACACGCACCCGTATCTGACGGCTTAACTGTCGACCGATGGATAGACGTGTTTTTCCACGCCGATGTCACATATCCCTACCATGACCGTCTTCGACGCCGACCGACCGATGCGGGTGGCCGTCCTCTTCTCGGGCGGTGCCAGCGGGATCCGGTATCTCCGGGCCCATGACCCGAATTATGGTGAGGAATACACGGTCGTCGTCGGCTTCACTGACGATCCGACCTGTCCAGGTGTCGACGCACTCCAGGATGCGGATATCCCGGTTGAACACGTCGATATCCGGGCGTTCTACGAGGAACGTGACGCCGAGATTGGCGATCTTACGGTCCGATCGGCATTCGATGCCTGTACTGCCGATATCCTCGCCGAATACTCCCCCGATATCGTGATGCTCTCGGGGTATATGTGGATCCTGACGGCTCCGGTCCTCGATCGATTTCCGACAATCAATGTCCACCCGGCCGATCTCACGATCGTCGATGAAAACGGCGATCGGGTCTACGTCGGGGCCGATCCCGTCTTCGATGCGATCGCAGCGGGGGAGCCGGCAACGCGGTCGTCGGTCCATTTCGTGACGAGCGAGGTGGATGCTGGCCCGTTGTTGGTCCGTTCGGAACCGTTCGATGTCCATCGGGAGCTCGTTACGACGCTCGCGGAGTTCGACGCCGACGAGGCGCTCCAGCAGTACGTCGATGCTCACCAAGAATGGATGAAATGGGCAGGTGATGGCCCCGCGCTCGCAGCAGCCCTCGAGTTGCTCGCCGCCGGTCGCGTCGAGCGGACCGGAACCACCGTTCGGATCGACGGCGATCCGGCCGTGTATGACCTCGATGCGGGGATTCGATCGCCGCCGACGAACACGCCCGTGCAGTGACCGATGGGGACAGCAACCCGGGGTTGCTGGTAGCTGTATCGGTGATTCGACAGGTAGTGGCTGAACGCGACTAACGGTTGCAGAGGACGTTTCGGAACGCACGGAGTCGGTGACGGAGGCTCTGATCGGTCGTCGACGCTGTTGTGGGTGGTGATCGGATCGTCCGCTCCTTGAGGAGGGCCTCGTAGCGATCGATCACCGACTGGAGCCGGGCGTCTTTGCGTACTACCGCCGCTCGAAGCGTCGCGACCTCTTCTTCGAGCTGAGCGATTCGTGCGTGGGGCTCACGGTGGCCGATCGATCGGCTGTGTCATCGGGCTGTGAGTCGTTGGACGCCTCGTCGGGGACGGGATTTTCCCAGTCCCAGCCGTCTCGGCCAGTTACGCTTCCCGTTGGGAGCCTATCGGTGCGCATCGGCGTCGTTGTGCTGGTGGGTCCCATCCGCAAAAAACACCCGTCAGACGATCGACCGACAGGTGTCTGGTAGGCCTCGTGTTTCGATGCAATCGGCCGCTGTGTTCGGTCAGTAGATCGACCTGATCGTTGTCTCACTCCACTTCGAAAACTATCTCGGATGCGGTTGCCGATGGATCGATCTCCGCGCTATCGGGTGTCGAGGTCTCTTCACTCACCGCTGCCTTGATCCCGGCTTGCCAGGTCCTGAGTTCCTCGACTGCCGTCTTGACCGTCGCAAGCTCCCTATGGAGAGTGCCGACCGCCGTCTCGAGTTCGTCCATCCGTGTTTCGATCCGTTCGATGTCCGCCCTCGTGTCGGCCGCTTCGAGATCGGCCCGAAGCGCATCGAGTTCGTCCTCGATTCGGGCATCGAGGGTATCGATTCGGTCGTGACAGGCCTCGAACCGATCGTCGGCGGTGCCGGTCTCATCGATGAGTTCTTCGAGGGCATCGGTGTAGGCACGGAGATCCATCACCTCGGCTTTGAGATGTTCGAGTGAGACCGACTCGCTTCGCGAGAGCGTCCCACCGAACGTGTTCTGGAGGGTCGCCCGCTGCTCCGGCGTCAGTTCGCCGGTCTCGAGTTCTTCGATCAACCGATCGACGACGGAGTCCGTACCGCGACTATCCGTGGTCTCGGAGCTACTGTCCAATCCCGCCGCGGTGTGATCTGCCGTCCCGGTTCGGTCAGTCTCGGTACTGGTCGCCTTCTCCTCCGGATCGCCGCGCCCGAACACGCTCGCGAGTATGCTGAACATGGTTGCCGGTCGATCCCGCCACGCGAAGCCGTCCACATCCCACCCAGCCGTATAGCGTGACGGCGTTACTGGCCTTCACTTCGTTTAGGACAATATATGTTCGGAAAATGTCATACGAGTGTCGTACGCCTGCTCTTCGATCAGGTTCAATCGAAGCCGATGAAGTTTCGCGGTGGTGTTGATCTACACTCACGAACGGCCCCATCCGTAGCGATCCGGACGTGTCACTCCAATCGGCGTCGGATCGGGTCGGTCCGCACGATACCGGACTATCGATTTCGGATAACAGCTCATTACTGCTCGCCAAGCGTCCGGTCCCAGTCGATCCAGTCCTGTTCCCAGCCGTGGCGCCGCTGGGCCTGTTGTTGGGCCCGTTCGCGTTCCTCCCGGGCCATCCGGTTGCGTTCGACGGTATCGGTTTGTTCCCCCTCGACCAACAACGGCTTGAATCGAACCGGCCCGAACCGTTCGTTGATCTCGATATCGCCGTCGGGGTCGCTTTGGCCGTCGATCGCGACGAGATCCTGATCGTTCGCCCCCAGAGGCATCACGAGCCGCCCTGTGTCGGTTAGTTGTTCGAGCAACGCGTGGGGTGGCTGCACCGCCGCGGCCTCGACAAGGATTCGATCGAAGGGCGCGTATTCGGGGAGGCCATCCGCGCCGTCGCGCCGGTCGACGAACACCGCCTCGTAGCCCGTTTGTTCGAGGTTTCGCCGGGCATCGATCACGAGCGATCGGGAGAGATCGACCGCGCTGACGGCTGTCGGTCCGACGACCTCCGCGAGCACGGCCGCGGTATACCCGACGCCACAGCCGACGACGAGCACCTCATCGTCGGGTGTCGGCGCCAGTGCTTCGAGGAGGCGGGCGACCAAACTCGGGGCCAGGACGGTCGTTCCCCGCTCGGTGAACGCCTGATCGGTGTAGGCGGCTTCCGGCGATTCGATGTCGATAAACTCGTGTCGCGGGACGGTTCGCATCGCTGCCGAGAGCGCTTCGCTCTCGAGAACACCCTTCGTCGGGTGTTCGAGCCCGTCGATCAGATCGTCCCGCAACACCGCCAGGTCCATGCGCGCTAGCGGTGCTTGGGGGTGGATATATTTGAATCGCGCGTTCCGACCGTTGTCCGTTCGAGCAGCCACTCAACACGCCATCGGGATCGACGACCGTTGGGTCCCTCATTCACCACTTTGCATGGGAACGAACCGAACGTAGCCGTGTTTGCTCCGATCCAGCGAGCCGTCCGGTCGTTTTTCGGCCAGCACGAGCTGTTGTCGACGCCGGCCGAGCGGACCGAGCAGCCGACCGCCGACGCGGATCTGCTCGATGAGTGCCGACGGAAATTCCCTGGCGGCACAGGTCAGATAGATCGCATCGTAGGGGGCGTGTTCGGGCCAGCCGGCGTGGCCGTCGCCGACGCGGATCGATATTCCGTCGTACCCGAGGCGTTCGAGCCGGTCCCGAGCCTGCTCGGCGAGTTCCCGGTGGTATTCGACGCTGTAGACATGGTCGTCGCCGACGACCTCGGCGGTCACGGCCGCGTGGTAACCACACCCGGTCCCGATTTCGAGCACGTCCTCGCCCGGTTCGAGCGCGAGTCGGTCGACCATCTCCGCAACCATGTGCGGCGCGCTGATGGTCTGATCGTTGCCGATCGGAAGGGGTCGGTCGGCGTACGCCTCGTCGCGTCGGTGTTCGGGAACGAACTCGTGTCGGGGAACCGCCCGCATTGCCTGTTCGGTCGCGTCACGATCGATCCGGCCGGCGAGTCGATCGACCATCCGGTCTCTGGCGGCCTCGAAATCGTCCGCGTCCGAATCGTCCCCACCGCGACCCCAGCTAAACGGTACAATCATAGTTCATCAGCCTGAATCCGTTGTTCGCCGATCGTCACCACGCCGACCAGGCAGCGCTGGTTTCATCGGTCGCGTATACCCGTTTGATGTCTTTCGCATCGACGGCGTCCCCGTCCCGATCGAGCTTGTCGGTCGGATACCCGATCGCATCGTCGCGGACGAGGATCCGTTCGACGGTGAACTCCTCATCGCCGAACGCCTCGGTCGTCCCGACTTCGAAGGTATAGTCGCCCGGCACGGCGAGTTTCAGGCTTCGTGTTTCCTCGCGGGCGCCGTCCTCGGGATGGAGCGTTACGTTGACCTCGACGTTGTCGACCGCCCGGGTCCAAAACGTCTCGACCGCTTCGCCACGGGCCGATTGGACGCGTTGTTCCTCGTCGACCTCGAGGCTCGTGATCCGGACGGCCATGATCGCTTCTTCGGTCTCGACGATGAATTCCTCGCCGACCGCGACCCGTTCGTCGGCGGGCACCTCGACGGTTGCGGTGAACGATTCCTCCCCCTGAGAGATCACGACATCCCGTTCGTGGGTCTCCTCCTCGGGCGGCGTCTCCTTGTGGACGTGGTCACACTCGGTACACCGGACGGTAAATCGGCCACCGCCGGTCGAGAGGATCCCGTGGACGGTCGCCGTCCCGGGCGAACACGACGGGCAGGCGACGGCCACGCGCTCGGTTTGTTCGGTCATATTGTCCGACGCTACGCGAGCGGCGCCTAAAAGTCCGTGGAGATGGCGGATGCTCCCGATGTGGTGCTGAACGTTCCACCAACTGCGACGATCCCCGATCAGCCGCCGGGCAGGGTTACGATCTCGCCGTCGGCATAGACCGTCGGATCGGTGATGATCCCGTCTAAGTGCAGCGGCGCCTCGGTGTCGCCGCCGATACCGGCGTCGTCGCCGATCGCGATGTGGACCGTCCCGCCGGCCTTTTCATCGAGCAATACCGAGCCGACTAACTCGCTGACACCGAGATTGGTGCCGATCCCGAGTTCGGCGAGGTTGTACGCTGCTTGGCCGACCTCCTCGGCACCCGACTCGACTTGGGCCCGGATCTCGTCGTCTTCGATCCCGGTGACGTAGCCGTCTTCGACCTCGAAGCGGAGCGTTCGATCCGAGAGCCGACCGTGGGGCATCATCGTGCCGTCAACCACGTAGGTTCCGGTGGCGGTTTCCGGGCTGACGAACACCTCGCCGGCCGGTAGATTCGAGAAGTCACCCGGCTCGTGATTGAGACCGGTGTCGGCGATCCATTCCCGGTCGCCAGGTTCGAAACTGATGTCCGTTCCTCGATCGGTGGTGACACGGATCGTCTCGGCGCCCTCGACTTGCTCGAGCAGCGCCGCACACTCGGCGGCGATCGAGTCGTAGTCGGCATCCAATCCCTGGACCATGATCGATTCAGTGATCCCCGGCATCGTCGCGACGCGGGCGCCGGCGTCGTTCGCTCGGCCTCGGGACCGGGTATGACTGAGACTTTTCGTCGTCGGTGCGATCACGACATCGGCACCGGTCATCGCCTCCGCCACCGGTGCCGGCGGCTCGTTACCGTGCTGGTCGCCCGGTGGGTAGCGAATAATGGCGGCATCGTCGGTGACATCACTCGCCACCTCATAGAGCAACTCGCCGATCGATCGGCGTTCGTCGTCGGTCACGATCACACACGTTTCATCCGCCGTGAGCGCCATGCATTGATGCACGGCTGTTTCGGCGGCCGATCGAAGAGCGTCCGTGTCGGGCATACCGGAACGTGGTATCGGTGGCCAGATTAGCCTTCCCCTTGGCGGCGATCGCGGTTATTGGCACCGAGCCGCCGCCAGTTCGAGTGCCTCGATCGCGGGAAGGGGATCACCGGTAAGTGCGCCGAGATAGGCGCCGCCGGCGATCGAGACGTGTGAGAACGCCGACCTATCGAGATCGTAGAGATCGACCGCACGCGAAGTATCCCCGCCGCCGATGACCGAGAAACAGTCCAGCCCGGCGATCGTCTCGAGTATCCCCACGGTGCCTATGGAAAAGCGTTCGTCCTCGAACAGCCCGAGGGCGCCCTTGACGAACACCGCATCCGAGCCTTTGATTCCCGCCGAGTAATCGGCAACGGTCTGGCTGCCGATATCGAGATAGCTGGTCGTTTTTTCATCGATCGCGTCGACGGCGATCTCGGCCCGATTCCCGTCGGCATCCTCGTAGGCCAGATCGCGTGGCAGTTCGATCTGCTCGCCGTACTCCTCAAGGAGCGATTCGATCGTCGTGCGGTTTTCCGCCCACTGGTCGTCGAAGAGATCGGTGCCGTCGACATCGTAACCGACCGGATACCCGGCGCCCCGGAGGAACAACTCGCCGGCGATCCCGCCCATGTAGAAGCTATCGACTTTATCGCCCAGCGCGTGCATCACGCCGATGACGTCGGTCGCCTTGGTGCCGCCGACGAGCATGGAGACCGGTCCATCGAACTCCCGCTCGGCGATCTGGGTGTTGTGCTCGTATTCGGCCGCCATCACCGGGCCGGCGTAGGCCGGCATCACCGGCGGAAAGCCCACCGTCGATGCGTGTGCGCGGTGGGCGACCGAATAGGCGTCGTTGACGAAGGCGTCGAATTCGGGTGCGAGTGTCTGGACGAACTCGCTGTCGGCGTGTTCCTCGGCCGATTTTTCGGGGAGTTCGTCGGGCGTCATTCGGGTGTTCTCGAGTAACACGACCTCGCCGACGCCCAGCCGCTGGATCGCTCCGATGGCCTGTTCACCGTAGGTGTCCGGGACAAACGCGACGTCGTTGTCGAGATACGTCGAGAGAACGTCGGCGTGTGAGCGGAGCGATACGAAGCTATCGCCCCCCGGTCGGCCTTGATGAGCGAGGAGCGCGAGCCGATGGTCGTCGTTGAGCAGGCGCGTGATGGTCTCGGCGTGGTGTTCGAATCGGCTGTTGTCTTGGGCCACGCCGTCGTCGATCGGGGAGTTGAGATCGACGCGCATCAACAGGCGCTGCTCGGCGCCGAGCTCGTCGACGGTCTTGAACATCCTTACGCGATATCCCCGCGGCCGGCCACCCTTGACTTTTCGGAACGGCCTCGTCTATGCCGATAGCTCCCACACTGCCCGATATTCGCCCGATGACAGCGGTAAACCGACGAACACAAAAAGTTATCCCGATCTGCGATCGACTTGCACGTATATGATTCAGGTGGGTATCAACGGATACGGGACCATCGGCAAACGCGTCGCGGATGCGGTTCGTGCCCAACCCGATATGGCGGTCTGTGGGGTCGCCAAGAACTCCCCGAATTATGGGGCGAAAAACGCCGTCGAGGCGGGATATCAGCTCTTTGCCCCCGATGCCGATCGTGTCGCTGCCTTCGAGGAGGCCGGCTATGATCCCGATGGGACCGTCGAGGACCTCGTTGCGACCAGTGATGTGATCGTCGACGCCACGCCCAGCGGGTTCGGTGCCGAAAACAAGGAGCTCTATCAAGCCCACGACACGCCAGCGATCTTTCAGGGCGGTGAGGACGAGGCGCTCGTCGATACGAGTTTCAACGCCCGCTCGAACTTCGAGGATGCTATCGGTGCCGACTACGTGAGGGTCGTGTCCTGTAACACGACCGGTATCGCCCGAGTGGTCGCCCCGCTACGGGCCGCCTACGGCATCGAGAAAGTCCGGGCGACGCTCGTTCGGCGGGGCGGCGATCCCGCCCAGAGCGGCCGCGGCCCGATCAACGATATTCTCCCCGACCCGACGACGATTCCCTCCCATCATGGACCGGACGTGAACACGATCTTCCCCGACCTCGACATCGACACGCTGGGGCTGAAGGTCCCGGCGACGCTGATGCACGTTCACAGTCTGAACATCACCCTCGAAACGACCCCCGAGACCACGGATGTCCTGGACGATCTGATCGACGAGCGCCGACTCTTCGTCGTTCCGGGATCGGCCGGGATCGACGGTGTGGGCAAGCTCAAGGAGTTCGCCGCCGACGTTGACCGCCCTCGGGGGGATCTCTGGGAGAACTGCATCTGGGGCGAGTCGGTCACCGTCGAGGGTCGCGATCTCTATCTCTTCCAGGCGATCCATCAGGAATCGGATGTCGTTCCGGAGAACATCGACGCGATCCGTGCGATGACGGAGACCGCCGATGCCGCCGAGAGCATGCAGACGACCGACGAAGTTCTCGGGGTCGGCTTCCCCGAACGCGAGCAGGACATCCCGGAACTGTTGGCCTAACCCCGGTGAGTCACCGCCCCAACCGTTTTACAGGCTGTCGAGGCGAATGCCACGGGGCTTGACCCCGTGGATGAAGCCGAC
>JBDGPX010000019.1:5749-11359 GCA_042219475.1 Halobacteriales archaeon | reverse complement strand
GATTCCTGGTGGCGATCCCACCGCGTTCGTGTCCGTTCGATCTCTGCCTCCCGTGCTCGCAATCGTTCTTCTGCGGCCAACGTCAATCCGCGTGGCCCCGCATCTGGATGATTCGTGTCAATCCGCGCCTGAACACCCATCTCAACAGTGGGCCGCAGGTTCCGTTCTCGTTCGACCGTCTCATCGACGACTGTATCCTTGAATTCGACATCGATCGTCCCAGCACTCCCACTGTGTTCGTGGCCCTGTTCATCCGGCTGTGCATCGACCGAAGCCTCATTACCGAGTACGTTGTTACTATTCATTGGAGTTCTTAGCTCCGACGGCGCTCACATCACACAGCGCCCGACACCCGCAACCTCTACTCGCGGGCTTTCCTCACACTCACCGACCAGTCACAACACATTGCACGACACCAGTCACTGTCCTGCTGTGCGTCTCGCTCGCGCCGTCGCGCGCCCCCTGGGGCGCGAGCGAGCGCCACACGAAGGCCGACCCATCCAGCCACGCGCGCCGATTCGGTCGACGTGAGTGGACTGATTTAAGCCGGTTTCGCGTCCGAACGCGGTCGTGAGGACCGAAAGCGCGCTTAAAGCAGGCGCCGACGAGGCGAGCGAACGGAGTCCGAACGGGGCGGCGAGCGAGGCGGGCCAATCACACTCTTTTGCGATACTGCCATCGTCGGCTTCCGATCCACCGACCAGTATCGGAGCCATCGCGAACATGCCACCGATCGGCCTAATGGGAATAGTTATTATGTCCTGATCACCTGAAAGAAACAACAGGGAATCGTCTCAGCGGAGTCGACGATACTCCACGACCCCAGGTGTCCTATGTCGCGATTCAACACCCACACAAACACCAACACCAACAGCACCACTTCAGGGACCGATGGGGAGCCACAACCAACGACAGAACGGACAACAGCGTTGGTCACTGCCAGCGACGACAGTCACTCGGCGGTCGAAGCATCGACCGAATCACGGCCCTATATCCGGGTTCGACCGACGACCGACGAACTCTCGCCGGACACGATCCATACACAGATCCGACGGCTCTACACGCTCAAGCGAGCCGACTCTAAGACGGCCTGGTATCACCGATTGATCGGATCGCCACCGCCCGTGACCATTGAGTGTCTACTCGTTGCGCCCACTGGTGTGGATACCCCGATCGAGTACTACTTCGGTGTCGACGATCCCGAGACGACAGATGCGCTCGAACGGGTACTCCGACGACTCTTTCCCGATACCTACGAGTTCGATCGCGTTACACGCACGCCCGACCAGCTGACACCGTTCGAAGCCGGTCATCCCAGCGACCCATCGACGGCCGACCCACCGACAGCTGTCTCGGCGTCACACTCACCCTCAATCGCCGCGGTCACGTTCCAGGGCCGATCGAACCGTCGCTCGGACTGGCAACTGCCGCTCCGGCCGTTCGAACAATTCCACCAGGACGACCAGGCACGCCTGCCGCTTGCGGCTATCGTCGAGCTGATGGCCGAAAGCGATCACTCGATCGTCTATCAGGTGCTCCTGCGCTCGAAACCCGACTGGTCGTCGACGCTCGAGGATCGTCTCCTCAGTCTCGAAGCCAATCAGGACACGATCGGTGATCAGCTCCTGAACGCCATCGTCGGCCCGCCCGACGAACAGGCTGAATCGGTCCCACACAGCGACACCGTTCGGATCGAGGCACTCGAGGATCGGTCGGCGCACTGCTCGTTCGATGTCAACGCTCGGGCTGTTGTTATTGGTGCTCACGAGCAGTCCTCTCTCCCGTCTCAATCACCCGAACGGACGGCCCGGGAACTCGCGACTGCCTTTGGCGATGTCGGCCGCACGTACTACCGCATCGAGGGGCGCGTTTCGACCGGAACTGCGGCCGACGTGATCCGGACGCAGCTTCGAGAGCGGACGTTCCAGCCACCGACCTACGACCGGCTCAGTACTCGCCTGCCCTGGACGACGAATACGAGTCCCGGTATCGTTGCCGACGGCAGCGAACTCCCGAATTTCTGTCTGCTCGGCGGGAACGCCCTCACGGCCGCGGGTGGACGAGCCCTTGCGCCAACACCGGGTGAACGAACGGCGCTTCCGCGACCGCCGTTCGAATTGCTTTCAGCCTATCGCGGGGCAGGACTTACCCTGGGCAAGCCGCTTACGCAGGACGGCACGCCCGATTCGACGCCGTTGACGCTGCCGCCGAGTCTCCAACCGTTGCACGTGGGGTGGTTCGGTAAGACTGGATCGGGCAAGACGACCGCCGCAATCACGGCGATACTCGACAACCACGTCGCGACCGATGGCGCCACCATCATCGTCGATCCCAAGGGCGATGGGATGGCGACCGATTACCTTCGCTCGCACTACGCTCGCTTTGGCTCGCTCGATGACGTCCTGTATTTCGACTGTGCGCAGTGGCTGCCCGCCTTCTCGTTTTTCGACATCCGATCGGACCTCGACGCCGGGATTCCCCGCCCGACGGCTGTCGAGGACACGGTCGATCACTACATCGAGATCCTGATGCAGATCATGGGGCGGGATCGGTTCGAGCAGGCCGTTCGCTCGCCGGACGTCATTCGGTATCTCGTCAAAGCGGCGTTCGATCCGATCAACGGCGCGGATGCCTTCTCCCATCGCGAGTTACACGCCATGGCCCGTCGCATGCACGAACGCCAATCGGCCCCCTCGGTCTCGGATCCGGATCTCGAACAGGCCCTCGGCGGGCTCGTCGCCAATCGGGCCCGCACGTTCGACGAAATCATGGCCGGGGTGGCCAATCGATTGGAGAAGATCCCGGTCGATCAGCGCCTCGCACGGATCTTCAATCACGTGCCCGATCTCGATGGGACCGATCCCCAGTTCGATCTCGGGACGTATCTGAACGACGACGTCGTCATCATCTTCGATACGGGCGAACTGCGCTCGGAAGCCCAACGGGTGCTCACGCTGGTGATCCTCTCGAACCTCTGGTCTGCGTTGCGACGACGGACCGGGACCGACACCACCGTCGAACACCAGCCCCAGTCTCAGCCCCAGTCTCAGCCCCAGTCCCTGCCCCAGTCTCAGCCCCAGTCTCAGCCTCAGTCCCAGTCCCAGTCTCAGCTCCAGTCCCTGCCCCAGTCTCGGTCTTCACCAACACCCGGGGTGGGTCGTCGGGAGGCCGATCGCGGACACGAGACCGATGCCAGTCACGCCGGGGCGTACGACTGCGACCACAATCATGATCACGATTCGGTTTCGGACTCCGTGTCGGCTCCCGGATCGACAGCGGGGGCTGAGACTCATCGCTCGGACAACCCTACGGCCACTCAGGCGTGGCCACTGGTCAACCTCCACGTCGAGGAGGCCGCCTCGATCGCCGTCTCGGATCTCCTCAAACAGCTGCTCGCCCAATCGCGGGGCTTCGACTGTTCGGTGACGCTCTCGATGCAGTTTCCGGGGCAACTCCGGGCGGCCGATCAGGCCGCCTACGAGGAGGTATTGAACAACATCTCGACGTTCGTCACCGGCAACGTGCCCGTCGACCGCCAACTAGCCGAACGCCTCGCTACCGACGCGATGGATGCACAAACGGTCGGCAATCGCTTGCGGGCCCTCAGACGCGGCCAGTGGCTCGTGAGCTTGCCCGCGGCCTTCGACGATCCCGAGCCCCGGCCGTTCCTGGTCGGCTCGATGGCGCCACCACCCGGCGATCCCGATGGGCCGGAGCCACTGACGACCGTCCAACAACACCGATTCGAGACTGCCCTCGGGGACGTCGTCGATCGCACCCGTTCACAGGTCGGCCTGACGCTTGGGCCACCACAGGCGGCCGAGCAGACGGATGGACCCGACGCGACTGCGGCGACCGATGACACCGATCAGTCGCCGGTCCGCGTCGATTCAGCGCTCCCACACACCAAACGCCTGCCCCCGACGGTCGAATACGAACCCGAAACCCACGCCCTGCGCTGTCGGCGGTGTGACAACCGGTACGACCCGAGTCTCGACGGGATGTGCCGGGCAATCGAGTGTTGTTCGTCCCTCGAGGCGATCGATCCCGCCGACATCCCCATCTGTGCCCTCAATCTCAAGCTCACGCCCGAGGAGATCACCACCAGCGAGTGGACGGTCAGCCAGCTGTGTTTCCTCCAGGCGGTGTACAACGCCCAGCAACTCCGGTACGAACCGCCGGCATACGATCTGGTCTCGGATTCGATGCTTCGCCTCCAGGAGTACGTCGGGATCGACACCGACGCCGTCGATGACCTCCTCGACGCCGACGTGCTTCGACACGACACGGACCATCCTCACCGGCTGTACTCGGTGACGCCCGCCGGTCGTGAGGCGATCGGCGAGAGTTATCGCCAGGGCGTCGATTACGGCCACGGTGTCGGTGACTTAGAGGAGTCCGCCCAGCACGTCTTCGCCGTCGAAGTCGCCCGGCAGTATCTCGAAGCCGCCTACGCCGACGATCCCGAGTCATCGGTGACCGAGGTCGTCCCGTATCACGATCTCGACGAGAACCGTCGCCTCGATGTCGCCGGGCTCGATGCCGCGGGTGCCATCGTCGTCACGGTCGAAGTCGAACGCGTCAACCACGACATCAACCAGGCCGTGCCCGATGACTTCGACAAGATGGCCGCCTGTGCGCCCGAGGAAGCCATCTGGGTCGTGATGACCCAATCGGCCGGTCACAAAGTACTCGCGGCACTCAATGATCCACCTGACGGCAAGCCACGCGTCGAGAAGACCTACGCCGAGACGACCCCACCCCAGCAGTTCCGGATCGAGACGCCGGGGTTGACCGCGATGTATCCAGTCGAATACCTCCGCGATACCCTCCTCGATACCGAGTAACCGTCAACCAGCGTCGGATCAGGTATCGAAAGCCCCGCTCAGACCGGGCGCACGCCCTCGGCAGTCGTGGCGCGTCACCCACGCCACGCCTTTGGGTCCCTCACAGTAGCTCGTATACGGACTTCCCTGAGCGGTTCGAGGCGGAAGCCCCGTCGTTGAGGTCGGACGGGAGTACTCCGGAGAAGTTCTTGAGGAACCGAGACAACAATGGTCAAAATTCGCGGGACAGGACGGCAGCTAGATACTCGATCAATATATTTCCTCAATAGCTTTCCCGAGTTACTAACTGTCCGACCAGAAGGGCGAGGTAGTTGACTTCAGAAAGCCACAGCTCATCCCAACGACTGCGCTCATCGATATACGAGACCGTGCGGACACGACCCCGGCTTACGGAAAATTCGATAGCCCGGGGAGGATGTCAAACCAGTCCGTTTCACGTTCGTCACTGGTGATCGCGATCCCGTTGCGGTGGACAGGGGTGGTTCATAATCAGTGATTCCGGTGCTCCGGCCTCAACAGGTGTGTTCGACGGTATTCGGACCTTCATCGGTGGTTCATAATCGGTGATTTTCACCGGAGGAAGTGGCTGTGCTCCTGAGTATGATTATGAATATGAATATATGAATGAATATGAATATATTTTGTGAATATGAATTTTTGTGAATGATTTTGTGAATGAATGATACGAATGATTATGAATATGAATATGAAAAATATATGAATATGAATATGAATAATCTCGTGAGTACGATCGTATGACGGT
>JBDGPX010000019.1:0-5736 GCA_042219475.1 Halobacteriales archaeon | reverse complement strand
CCTTTCAAACGTCTCATCACTGACAACCATCAGGCCGTCACTACCGGGTTCTACCCGGTTTTAAATACTCAAAACGCGACAGGCCTCAGCTGTAGATTCTTTTCTGTAAAACTATCGGACATATTATTAGGAGAAATAGTACTGTCGGACTTAATTAAAGACGCATGGTGTTGTTGCTTGTCCGTGATCGTGACATCCAACGACGCTGCCACGCCATGTTTCGTGATCGTGATCGTGACCGTGACCGTGGCCATGATCGTGGCGATGACGATCCGTCCGTCTGCGTGTGTCTCTGCACGTGTGTATGTTGCCATCGCCGTGACCGTGATCGTGGCGGTGACGATCCGTGATCACTACCTTCTGGATGGCGCGTACGTCCACACCGACCGCGAACGTGAATACGGGGCCGAGACGAGCAAGAACGTGACACCCCACGTGATCTGCAATCGAGAGTGATATGAGGCCACGAGCCTGACCGACATCGATCTGCAGGCTGAGTGACTGTGACTGTGACTGTGACTATGACTGTGATTGTGACTGTGGCTGATTGGCGAATTCGGTCGTCCTCGACTTCGACTTGAGGACCCAACCGGAGACTGGCCCGTCCATTCCCGGGCAGCCGGAGCTGGCGACACCGACAGCGGCGACAGAGCGGGTGACATCGACACGACACGACACAACACCGACATCGGCCTCACAACTGGTACCGAGCCGAACGGCGACTGGCTCTCACTACATCGCACCGATCGACATCCCCACAATCTGTTTCCCCTCCCCAAATCGGGAGACAGCAACCGATTATGAACAATTCATACCCATTGTCTATTCATACCCAACAATTCATACCCATTGTCTACCCAGTATGTGCCCTCGCTTTCCCACCCGCTCTATCGACTGATTAGCCTCCCCTTTTGAGATGTTCACGATCACGTCTCGCTCTCGACCACACGCACCTAGTTGCAAATCAACGCTCAGACCTCAGCTTCTTGCGGGGATTTGATCCGATTATGAAACAATAGCAGTCTCTCTATGGTCCCGAGCCACCCCCTAACTGATCGATGATTGTTCGTTCCGAGTATGAACACGCTCCCAACGACAGATCGCTTTTTTCTCTAAATCGAAGAGCTTTTTCTCTAAATCGACAGAGGTACCCTCTCACCAAATCGAATCCGATCACGATCAACCGGGGAAACACCCTCTAACGGTATCTCTCGATCTCGCCGTTCGACTCCGCATCAACGATATCTCACCTATCGTACGGACGATTCAGATCCCCGCCCGAGAACCGGGATCGGTGGGTCAGCTGTGTTCCTCGATTCCGCTTCCATCGGCACGGGAACGGGATCGCTGACTGGACGTCCCGATTGGATGACGGTCGTTCGTTTCAGTGCTATGTGTCGTCGGTGACTCGATGGTGTTCCCGATCACGCTCGTCTCATACTCGCTCGCGCGGATCCGGAGTGGGAACCAGCCTTCCTCGTCGATCCCCAGCAAGGCCTCCGAGTAGCCGTCCTCGTCGTTGCCGGCCTTGGCCGTTCGGATCCAGTTCACCTCGCGATCGCTCAAGCCGAACCACTCGGCGAGTTTGTCGACTTCCTCGCGGAGGCGATGGATCACCGTCATTGAACACAGGTTCGCGATCGTCCGTGCCTCGGGCGTCAGTGTAAACTCACCGCCCGTCTGGGTGATGAACTGCAACGAGAGGTCGTAGTGGCGACTGTGTCTGACGGCCGTCTCTAAGAATTCGAGCGACGTCACGTCGTTCATCAGGTAGTGAGCCTCGTCGATCGCGAAGATGACTCGCTTGTCGGTTCCTTTCGCCCGCTCGTAGACGGCGTTGAACAACACCTGCATCATCAGGCTCGTCTCGCTGCGACCCCGGGCACCCTCCTCTTGATGCAGATCGAGGTAGATGATTTTCGAGTCTAGATCGAACTGCGTCGGTTTTGCTAGGTTCGCGAGATCACCGTCCGTCCGGAACGAGGGGCGGAGATCCTTCAGGAGCGATTGAGCATCGTGACTGACGCTCGATTGCTCGCCACTAGTGGCGTAGCCGTAGCGATCGGGTGCGTCTAGCATGTCCTCGAGGACCGTGATCACCTCGTTGATGGTCGGCGACTCCCGATCGTGGGTGGCCGGATCACGCGTGATGCCCTTTCGCCTGTATGCTTCCTGGACTGCCCGTCTGAGGGTCTGTTTGCGTTCGCCGAGGGGGTTGTTGGCAACGTGGGTGAAGAACGTCCCGAAGAAGGTGAGTACCCACGCGATCTGTTCAGCCCACGGATCGAGGTCGGGTGCATCAGCGAGGACACTCGTCGGCGTCGCTTGGAGTTCGAGCGGGTTGAATCCGCGCGTCCCACCGACGATCACCCGTTCGCCGCCGAGGGCTTCGTTGACACCAGCAAAGCCCTCGAGTGGATCAAGCATGATGATGATCGTCTCCTCGTCGAACATCGCCCGTCGAACGAGCTGGAGCTTTGTCGAGAAGGATTTGCCCGCGCCCAACTTCCCGATCACCATCATACAGTAGCCGGTATCACGGTTGAACCGATCGAGGATGAGGGGGCTCTCGTTGAGCGCGTAGGTGCCGTACTCGATCCCGGGTTCGGCGAAGGCACCGGCGACGAACGGAAACATCGCCCCCAGGGCACCACCCAGCATCGGGACGCGTGTGTCCATCGATTCGTCGAGGGCGTCGATCCCGATCGGACTCCCTGAAATGAGCGTCGGCAGCTGCGCCCAGCGAGGCGTAATCGGTGTCAGATTCGCGGGCGCACGTCGGGCGGTCGTGACGATCCCATCGGTGTCGATATCGGCCGGCGTCTCCCCACGGGCCGTGAGGTACATCGAGACGTCGAAGGCACGCATCGCGGTGTTACGGAGGACGTCGTACAGCTCACGATAGTCCTCGAGGTCCTTGCGAATTCCACGGGCTCCCGCACGCCGTTTGTCGGTGAGATACTCGAAGTCGGCTTCAAGGTCTTCGAGCTGGTTTTCGAGCGAGTCGAGTGTCGTGTGGGTGTCACGCGGCTCGATGTGGATCGTGATATCCGTCGCTCGCGTTTCTGCCGTCGAATAGAGTGACTCGAATAGCCCGTCGGTCGGTGCATCGGGGTACCCACCGATCCAGAACGACCGGGCCCATCGTTCGCCAGTCCGGATCACGTTTGGCCGACGACTAACGCTCGCCGGTGTGACGACCGTCTGGTGGATCGCTGGGATGTCGCCGATCGGTGCTGACGTGCCCTCAGTTTCGTCTGCCGTCGTGCTCGGTGCCGGGGTGGGCTCACTCCTATCGTCGGCAGCAGTATCAGTATCAGTATCAGTGTCAGCGGCAGCGGTAGCGTCACTGTCGGTTTCGAGATTGAGGTTGGAGGTGGAGTCGGAATCGGTATCGCCACCAGGATCGGGAGTGCGACCGGAACTACCCTCGAGGTTACTATCAATCTCTGCGTCGCTATCGGTGCCGGTGTCGATATCATCGGTGGCGCCGGTGTCCGTGTCCGTATCCGTGTCCGTGTCGGTCGCGGTCTCGTTGACACGCCTGGTTCGAGAGCCGAACGGGAGCCAGTCACGGATCATCGACGACCTCCAACGAGCGGCCGCGTTCTGAGGACGCGATCCATATCACCATAGTCGATTGATTCACCGGCCCAGTATTCGCCGACGAGTCGGGTGGCTGCTGTCACGGGGACGCGATGGGCAGTACAGCCCTCGATTTCACGGAGCCCGGTCCGGACTCGCTGGAGCCGGTCGTCGAGCGTGTCGATCATGGCTTCGTGTTGCTCCTCGGATCGTGGGGCGAACCATGCCTCGACGATGATCCCCACTACGGGCAGTGATGCGAGTTGGTCGAGCAGACCGTCCCGCTCGAATTGGATCTCCCCCGGGCTGACAGAGACGACCACGTAGTGATCACGGATTGTCATCTGGCGGTCGTCGAGATCACGCTCGTACCACTCAATGTAGTTGGTGATCAGTGCCGCCAGCTGTGGGTTCGCTTTTACGTCCGGGTCGTCGAGCCGGCTGGAATACCGATCGAGGTAGTCGTCGACCGGAAAGACCTGTGTGGTCGAGTAGATCTGGATCGGGAATTCGATGACGGTGTTACAGAAGTCCTGGAAGGCCTCGGCCTTCGATCGCCACTCGGCGTCGGTTGCAAGCGCCATCGACGGCGGTTCGACCTGGATCAGACCGACGTACGCCCCATCGGTTCGTTCGATGACGCCGTCGTCGGGATACACCCGTTCGAGTTGGGTGTACTGTTTCGCCTGCTCGTGGGTGGGTTCCTTCTGATGGCGGTGAAAGTGTGCGAACGTCCCAAGCCAGTCGAGACTGGTCGTGTACGCCGGTGTGAGATAGACGAACAACGCGCCGAGGACGATACCCAGGCCCGCGATCGGGAGAGCAAACGTCTCGAGAGCGTAGCCACCGATGGTGAGCGTGGGGGGCAACACCGTCTGTGTCACCAGGATCACGAGGACGCCCGGGGACAGGCCCACCGCGACGTCGGTCAGGGTAAACCGCCCGAAGAGTTTCGTGTCGGTTCCGAGCGATTTTGGGATGCGTTTGGCTGGATCGGTCGGCGTCATCGATGGTCACCCGTGCGTGTTAGTTGATGTACCATGGTCGGTCGGTATCCGTTCGGTCGGTATCGGTTGTCGACTCGTCGTTCGTTTTCGGTGTCCGTGGTCGCAGCGTGTCGAAATCGGTACTCCGTCCGGTCCCATCAGCTGGTTCCTCGTTGGTACCGGTCGTCTCTCCGGTGTGGTTGCCCCCACCGCTTTGCCCACCGTTTCCACCACGATCGCTTCCACCGTTGCCGTCTCGGAGGATCGTCCGGAGGGTCGAACCGCCCGCGTTGAGCCGGGATCCTGCGGCGTGGGCACGCGAGCGTCCGGAATCAAAGACGAACTGTCCGTCACGAGTGGTTGCTCGTTCCCCACGAACGCCACGGGCGAAGTTCCGTCCCCCGTGGGCGGCCGTTTGCCCGCTCGTTCGTGCCGTTGCGATGCGGCTCCGGACCCGCTGTCGGCTGGTGTGGCGGGCGGCTCGATCGGCAATGAAAAAGAGTGCTCCAGCCTGCCAGAACAGGATCAACGGCGAGACGACGGCAACGAGTGGAATCACGAGTGCGATCAGCCAGGCACCGATCCCGCCCATCGAGAGGCCAAAACTCGTCCCGAGGAGGTCTCCCAGTCGAAACAGCAACGCTACTGGGACGGTCATGAAGAGAAAGGGCACGTAGAACCCGGCCAACTTCTTCATGAACCGTGAGGCCAGCGCGAACGGGCCCACACCGGGCACCCAGAAGACGATCAGGAGCGGCATCAACAAGACGAACAGATACAACACGACCTGTCGGGTGAAATAGAGCACCGCGATGAGGATGAAGAGGATGAGATCGATGGACAAGGAGACGACGAGTCCGAGCACGCCCATCGTGCTGAACGACAGCGTCTCGAACAACGAGATATCGGCGAGATTCGGGACCAGAAAGCCAGTCAGCGCGTTCATAAATCGAAGCGAGATCGCGGCGATCCACCACCACGAGAGAATCCCGAGAAGCCCCGAAAAGGCCCGTTTCTTGAGTTTCGATCGGTGATAGCCGCTGAAGAGATGACTCGTCGATTCGAAGAAGATCACGAGCCCGATCATGACGGCCCAGAGAAACAGTGTGACCGGGATGAGGGTATCCCAGTAGTAGTCATAGATCGTCGGCCAGCCGCCGTTTGT
>JBDGPX010000039.1:0-11596 GCA_042219475.1 Halobacteriales archaeon | reverse complement strand
GAAGTTCCAGGGAGCTGCGAGCCGGAAGCGTACCGGTGGTCGCCGCCGACGGTTCCGTAAGAAGAAAAAACACGAGCTAGGTCGATCACCCGCGGAGACCGAACTTGATACTCCCCGGATCAAGACGATCGATGCCCGGGGGAACCAGGAGAAACTTCGCGCGCTTGCCACCGATACGGCGAGCGTTGCTATCGGCGGCGAAACCGTCGAGGCCGAGATCGAAGATGTCGTCGAGAATTCGGCGAACCCGAACTACGTCCGACGGAACATCATTACGAAGGGCGCCATTATCGAGACCAGCGAGGGTCGAGCCCGCGTCACCTCCCGCCCGGGCCAGACCGGTCAGGTCAACGCCGTCTCGATCGAGGATTAAGCTCCCGGTTTCTATCGCTTTCTAGGAGACGTGGGCGCTCGGTTCGGTGTCTGATCGATCCACGAGTGACTGGTCTGCCGGTGTGGCCCTCCGGACGTAAACCTGTCAATCCCAGGTGGATTGGACGATCATGATAGCTGTCTTGCGTATACTCGATCGCGGAACGATGATCCCCAATCAACGTTTGGAGCGTCTCGACGAGCTCCCGACCGAATTCGGCCGGTTCCACCGTATGGTCACAGCAGCGGTGTTCGAAAGCGATTGTGACAGAAGCCAAGCGCCTCGACTGTACACACATCGTATTCGAGGACTTAGAACAGATTCGTGACCGCATCAACGACGATAAGAAGCTCCAACAGTGGGCGTTTCGTGAACTGCAACGACAGACCAAGAGCAAGGCTGAACTGGCTGGCATCGTGGTTGAGACAGTCGAACCCTCCCACACCAGCCAATAGTGTTCAAAGTGTGGGTGTACGCTCGAAGAAAACCGTGACGGGCAACACTTCGCCTGTTTGGACTGTTCGTACTCGGTGAACGCCGACTACAACGCGGTGAAAAACGTTGCGCGGAAACTCGCGCTCAAACTCCAGTGAGGGCAGAAGTCCCCCGCTGGAGGGGCGTTCTGTCAGTACGCCCTAAAGACGGCGATAATGACTGTGAACGCGACTGAAGTGGCGTCCGACCAGTACGTGTCGGCAGAACGGGAGTCCACCGACAAGCCAAATGGTGTGGTTAACAATTAGTGACATTTAGCGGACCATTTTCCGACATTTCGATGAAATCGCTCCCACCGCCCTTGCGACCCGTCTATGGCCGTGGAGCCGCCTTCTGGAGGGCCGTCTCGGCGATGTTGCCGCCGTAGTCGGCGCTCCGGGAGAGCGAGTCGACGATGAGTCCGAGCTGTTGGGCTTTGTAAGGGTCCTGATCGCGAAGCAGCTTGTCGATCGAACGGGCGTGCTCGTCGATTTCGAGTACCGATTCGCGGGCTTCGTTCCCCAGGCGGGTTGCGGTGTCGCTGTCCTCCTCGAAGAGTGCGTCCATCGACTGGTCGATGACGTCGTTGGCGTCGGCGTGAAGCTCTTCGATCGCCTCGATGACATCCGCCGGTACGGAGTCGAGATTAAGTGACAGATGAGCGATCTTCGTCGCGTGATCGGCGATCCGTTCGAGCTGGCGGGCACTGGTATGATAATCGAAACAGATCTCTCGGGGAAGGCCCAGTTCCTCGGCGGCCCGTGGGGATCGGAGCGTGGCTCGGAAGATCCGTGAGACGACCATGTACAATCGATCGACATCGTCGTCCCGTTCGATAACGTCCCGACCGAGGTCCTCATCGTCCTCGGCCAGGGCGGTGATCGCGTCTTCGAGCATCGACGTAGCGATCAACCGCATGCGGGTGATACCGTTGTGGATCGATAGCTCTGAGGAATCAAGGAGATCCTGGATCACGACGCTATCGGCGGTTTCCTCAAGCACTTCGAGACCTACGAGACTCTGGGTCGCCTTCCGAATCGCGCGGCGTTGGTCGGTCGAGATCCGTCCCGCTTTTAGTTCGATGACGTCGAACCCGCTGACGTACATCGTCATCACCGCTCGGACGAGCTCTTCTCCCTCAAGGTCGCTGATTTCGAGTGTTCCCCTGGTCTCTTCCTCGCCGGTCCGGGGTGTCATTACGAGCGTCTCGTCTTCGAGGAAGAACGCGATCGTACTCCCACCCTCGATCCCGTTCTCGGTCGCCCATGCCTTGGGCAGGGAGACAGTATAGGTCGAACCGCCCGTCACCTGGACCTTCCGGGTTTCCATATCCTCTGATTGATCCCAAGCGACTATAAAATTAGTCATATCTATATATCTATTCGGTACCGTTCGAAAATCGTCACACTTTGATCCGGATTGGCGAACCGTTAATTATTTTCCATCGACTTGTCGGCAGGATTTATGAGATGACTTGCACCACTAAGGCCGCCTTTTCGTTCGATTTATCCTCTAATCTGTACCTCGTGAAACACTGACATATTAATATCTATATAGATATCATAGTAGACTATTTATTAAATTCTTCCGGTAGATGTAGCCGATGACACAGGACGCGGATTCCTCACAACTCACCGTCTCGCGCCGAAATTTCCTTACGATGTCGGGCGCCGCTGGCGTCACGGCCCTCGCCGGCTGTGCTACCCAATCGGGGTCCGACGGCGGTGGGGGCAGCGATGGGACCGGAACCAATAGTGGAGACGGTTCACTCTCGGGGGATATCAATATCGCCGGCTCCTCGACGGTCTTCCCGTTGGCCACCCAGATGAAACAGGAATTCCAAGCGGAACACCCTGAGGTCAACATCTCCGTGCAGTCGACGGGATCCGGTGGTGGCTTCCAGAATCACTTCTGTGTCGGGAATACCGACTTCAACAACGCTTCACGGCCGATCAAAGAAGAGGAGAAGCAGCTGTGTCAAGAAAACGGCGTCGAGTGGATCGAATTGAAAGTTGCCACCGATGCACTGACCGTCGTTGTCAACACGGATGCTGATTTCGTCGACTGTCTGACCATCGAGGAACTCCGTCAGTTATGGGCGGCCGACGGCGCGACGAACTGGAGCGATGTCCGGAGCGAGTGGCCCGATAAGGAGATCAAACGGTTCGGGCCAACCGAGGCCTCCGGCACATTCGATTACTTCAACGAAGCCATCATCGGTGAGGAGGCAGACCATACCTCCGACCTTCAGGCGACTGAAAACGACCGGACGATCATCCAGGGCGTTCGCAACAACGAATACGCGATCGGTTACTTCGGATTCGCCTTCTATTCCAACAACAAAGACGCTGTAAAGGCCCTCGCGATCGACAACGGCGATGGATGTGTCGCCCCATCGCTTGACACCGCAAAAAGCGGGGAGTACAAGCCGCTGTCGCGGCCGCTGTTCACCTATCCGTCCGTCTCATCGCTCAAGGAGAAACCTCAGGTCGCCGAATTCGCAGAGTTCTTCGTCGAACACACGACCGACGAGGAGATCGTCGCCGAAGAAGTCGGCTATGTCCCCAATACTGAAGAAGAGAAACAGACACAGATGGACAAGCTCTCGGACTATCTCTGAGCCGATTTGTTCACAAACCGCCAGGGAAGCAAGACCGAACGATTTTTTCTCACACCCGGATCACACTGATTGTAGATGGGATCGGAATTCGAGGAGCAACTCACGACACAAACGGAGAACGCCCCTCGGGAACTCTTAGCCCGCGTGTTCTTTTTCGTGTGTGCGTTTCTCTCGATTCTCACGACACTGGGGATCATCGTCGTTCTCATCACCGAATCCGCGAAGTTCTTCACGCCGACTGCTCCTCTCGTCGGAATCACCGGCGAGACGGCCAACGTCATCGAATTCCTCACCGGCACGACGTGGAGCATCGACGAAGGCAAGTTCGGTGTACTCCCACTTGTCGCCGGAACGCTGGTGATCGTTGTCGGTTCGGCGGCGATCGCGCTCCCGATCGGCCTGGCGACGGCGATCTATCTGAGCGAGTATGCCAGTTCACGCGCCCGAGCGTATCTCAAACCGGCGCTTGAAATCCTCGCCGGCGTGCCGACGGTCATCTACGGCTTTTTCGCGTTGAAATACATCACGCCTGCACTCAGCGTCTTTTTCCCCAACATCGATTTCTTCAACGGGCTCTCGGCGTCGATCGTCGTCGGGATCATGATCATCCCGATGGTCTCCTCGATCTCAGAGGACGCCATGAACGCCGTACCCGATGAACTCCGCCAGGCGGGTTATGGTCTCGGCGCCACGAAATTCGATGTCTCTATCGGTGTGGTGGTGCCGGCCGCGATCTCCGGCATTGCCGCCTCGTTTATTCTCGCGCTTTCACGGGCGATCGGCGAGACGATGGCGGTCGCACTCGCGGCCGGTTCGACGCCGACGCTGCCGGCCGTCGGCGTGGTGGAGCTGGCCGGCGTGATTATCCCATATCCGACGACGGAGACGCTGTCGATCTATCTTCAGTCGATTCAGCCGATGACTGGTGCGATGGTCCAACTGCTCTTCGGCGATATTACCGGTGGAGGACTGGCCTATCGGAGCCTGTTCGCGATCGGACTGACACTGTTTGTCATGACGCTGACGATGAACATCATCAGCGATCTCATTGCCGCTCGCTACCGGGAGGAATACGAGTAATGGCGACCGAAACCGACCGCTCTACGGCCGAGGGATTCGGTCAAGTCTCCCGAACCGTTGGGACGATATTCCGGTATCTCCTGTTGGTCGCGACGCTTTCAGGAATCGTTGCGCTCGCGGTGTTGTTGGCGTACGTCTTTTACGATGCGATCCAGCCGCAAACGGCCGATCCCGGCTGGTATCTGGTCTATTTCCTCGTGTTGATCCTCCCGACGATGGTTACTGGTGGGTACTTGCGCCGACGGACGGATCGAGGATTGACGGTCGGTGGCATCGCGCTAAGTATCCCGGCCCTCGGCGTGCTCTTCGGGGCCGGCGTCGCGCTGTTGTTCATCGATATCATTCCACCGATTGCCTGGTTCGGCTACCTACTCGCCTTCATCGTTCCGCTCGGAACCATCGTCACCATCGAACGGTATCAGGGCGTCTCGTTTCTCACGAAACTCGGCATCGTCACGGCCGTCTTCGTGGGATCGATGCTGGTCGTCCCTGACGCAGTTGCGGCGGCTCCAATACTGCCTGCGGATTGGCTGATCCTCGCGACCTCCCTTGGTATTCCGACGACGGCGTTGGTTTGGCGGTTCCTGACCCGCACGTTCGACGATCTCCGATGGCACCGGATCGGCGCTACGCTGACGTTCGGAGCGATCATCGTCGGTGGCGCGGGCGCCCCCCTCATCGGTCTCGGTCGGACATCGGGAACGATCCTAACGATGACGGCGGTCGTCCCATTCGGACTTTACGCGGTGATGACCCGATATGCATCCGATACTGAAGCCGAGTCCGCTGTGGCAACGGACGCCGTGATCGAGGACGAACATGATGCCGTCGACGATCGTTCCCGACCGGACTGGTTCGGGCTGGGCCTCCCGGTCATCGTGATCGGCGGGATGTTCCTCGGAGCTCTCCTCGTCGAGCTGCTCGGCTTCGCTGGACCACAATCATGGGTCGATTGGCAGTTCCTCACCTCACCACACCGGAACGCCGCCGAGGAGGCTGGCGTCTACCCGGCTATCGTCGGATCGATTATGCTGATGATCATCGTTGCTCTCGTCTCATTCCCGCTCGGCGTTGGGGCGGCTGTCTACCTGGAGGAGTATGCTCCGGACACCTGGTTCACCCGAATCATCGATGTCAACATCTCGAACCTCGCCGGCGTCCCGAGCGTCGTCTACGGGCTCTTGGGACTCGGCCTGTTCGTGACCTACGCCGGCTCTGAACCCGGAACGGTGCTGGTCGGTGGACTGACCCTCGCGTTGTTGATTCTCCCGATCGTCATTATTTCAGCGCGGGAAGCGATCCGCTCGGTACCTGATGGCTTCCGCCAGGCATCCTACGGCATGGGTGCGACCCGCTGGCAGACGATCAAGAACGTCATTATCCCCGAGGCGTTCCCCGGCATTCTCACGGGGACGATTCTGGCACTTGGGCGTGCTATCGGTGAAACCGCACCGCTGTTGGTGATCGGTGCACCACAGGTGTTCGATCTCCCCACCGAGCTCTCCGCGCGGGTGGGGGCGTTGCCACTACAGATCTACGTGTGGGCGACGGCGTTTGCGAGCCCGGATTTCTTCCAGAAGGCACTGCCGGCCGGTGTAATTGTACTATTGGTGATTATGCTGGTGATGAACTCCGTCGCGATCGTGCTCCGCAACCGGTTCGAACGAGAGAGCTAACCCGACTATGAGCGACAATCCAAACTCCGTTACCGACGACCCGGATCCGACGAACGACGACATGTTGATCGAGACCGATGTGAGTGCGGGTATCGATGCGGATCGCGAGGAAATAACTACCCGCCAACCGATCGTCGAGGCACGAAAGATCAGCGTCTGGTACGACGACGAACAGGCACTCAACGACATCACGATGGCCGTACCTGAGAAGAGCGTTACCGCATTGGTCGGGCCGTCGGGCTGTGGCAAATCGACGTTCCTCCGGTGTATCAACCGGATGAACGACATGATCGATGCCGCCCGCGTTGAGGGCGAACTCTATCTCTCCGGCAAGAACGTCTACGACGATGACGTCGATCCGGTCGCGCTCCGCCGACGGGTCGGTATGGTGTTCCAGGCGCCGAACCCGTTCCCGAAATCGATCCGGGACAACGTCACCTACGGGCTCAAGATACAGGACAAACCTGGCGATTACGACAAGATCGTCGAAGAATCCCTCCGCCGGGCCGCCCTTTGGGACGAGGTCAAGGACCGACTCGATCAGTCCGGGCTTGAACTCTCCGGTGGGCAACAACAGCGTCTCTGCATCGCCCGGGCGATCGCCGTCGATCCGGAAGTCGTCCTCATGGACGAACCCGCAAGCGCTCTCGATCCGGTCGCCACTTCACAGATCGAGGATCTGATCGAAGAGTTGGCCGAGGATTACACGGTGATCATCGTCACGCACAACATGCAACAGGCTGCTCGAATTTCCGATAAAACGGCAGTATTTCTGACCGGTGGGGAGCTTGTCGAATACGACGACACCGAGAAGATCTTCGAGAACCCCGAGAGCCAGCGCGTCGAGGACTACATCACCGGCAAGTTCGGCTGAATCTGTATCGACATCGTTCGACTTTCTCTCTCTTTCCATTCAGGGTGCGTTGTTTACTCACTTAGTGATCCACAACTCGATACGATCATTCGAAGTCTCTATACCGCTCAATAGCTCACATAGCAATCATCATTAAGCGAGTGGCCGCCGTATCTAATGGGATCGCCAGTTGCTGACCACCACAGCGCCCTAACCACGCGATCCCGCCATCATCGTGACGCCTGTCATCTATCACCTATTGCCTGACATCCTGGCCCTGTGACACTTTCTCCGTCACGGGGTTTCGAATGCTGTACTGATCTCCAATAGTAGCCGTTCTGGATGAAAGCAGACACTCGGGCCCGATGTCAGGGTGAGAAGTCCGTGGCACGGAATACCGCTGAAGTAGCTGATTCATGATGGATTCGTAGCTAACTGAGGATTCCAGTATGAAGGCGTATCGTCGATATAAACTGCCGCCGTTCGAATCGGATGCCAGCATCGCGATCAGAGTAGAAGGCGACGGCGTATAATGTGAGACGTTGACGTATAGAACGATCTTAGCAAGAGTCACAAGCTCTGTCTCGCTCTTAGAAAGTACTGTGTCATCGATCCTGGCATATGAGGCAGTTGTATTCGACAACGACGGTGTTTTGACACATCCGACTGACCGGACAGTTCTGCGGGCAGCGACCGAGGCGGCATTCGCGGCTGTTGGTGTCGATGACCCTGACGAGGAGCTGCTTGTGTCGGTGAGTGGAAACGCGAACGCTGCCGAGACTGCCTGCGCACGATATGACCTCGATCTCGAACGGTTCTGGTCCGCCCACGAACGCGAACGCGTTGCTGCTCAGCGTAAGGCCCTGATTGCGGAAACCAAACCGTTGTACGATGATGTCGATACTGTCAGGCAGTTGGCGGTGCCCTGTGGCATCGTCAGCAACAACCAGCACGGCACGATCGAGCATATCATCGACATCTTCGACCTCGGGGAGTGTTTCGAGACGTACTACGGCCGGGACCCCACCTTGGACGGATTCCGTCGGCGGAAACCGGTGCCTTACTATCTCGAACAAGCCCTCGACGATCTCGGGACGCGAAACGCACTCTACGTCGGCGACAGCCGGGTCGACATCATCGCTGCCGACCGCGCTGGGGTTGACTCGGTGTTCATCCGACGGCCCCATCGGGAGGATTACGAACTCACCAAGGAACCGACCTACCGGATCGAGTCACTCACTGATCTACATGCGATCATCGCCGGCGAGCGATCGTCGGCGTCGACATCGATCTGATCGTCCGGGATATCTCCCGACTGCGTCCCTTGCAGACGCCAGCGAAACGACCGACGTCTACGTCTACAGTATCGTCGGGTGATTCCTCGTACACTCACAGACCCTCTCTTTCCAGAACGATGGTGATTCGGACTACTATATCAGGTCCACCGACTGGGTGGTACGGAGCCTCGATAATCGAATCGAAGCGGTGACACCGACGACGATCCCGCGCTCCGTGAGGAGCTTGAGTACATCCTCACCGTCAATCTCAAGGACAAATACAAACGCCGGCGAACACAGTCCGACGGCAATTACGAACAATGCAAGCCGGTTGTGGACGAGTCGATCCACAGTACACACCAGTAGTTAATGGATCGAGTTCTGGAAATGATCGCGGACCAGCGACGCGAATTATCGGCGGGGAACGGTTCACGCCAATCTCCGCCTTCGAATGCCGATCATCACGATGATCCCGGCCCGTTCCTTGACGATGGGATGTGAGGATCGCTCACGGATCAGCGGTTAGGAACGAACTCGTATCCCGTCCGTTATCGATCGGCATCTCATGACAACCCACGGATCCCCATTCCTCGTCTGCGGGACCGAGATCATTCGGACCGCTTGGGAATCTGATCCGTGAGTGATCCTAACCGATTGTCGACGAGCTTCAGAACTCCCCGACCGATTGGCTTTCCAGTCCGTGCGAGCTGACGGGCCTCCAACATCCCCTGCCGGTCAGCGAGGGGTCGGAGTTGTACCCGTCCTCCCGACGGAGCTATATCGATCACCAGCCACGCCTGTGGATACGAGCTGACCGCGGGCGCCATCACCTCCGTCGTCAGGACGTGATCCCGAACGGAGGGGACGTGGTGATGAGCTGTCACGGCCAATGGGACCTCTTTATCAGCGAGCAGTTGTCGGATCGTTCGATCGTTTTGCAACGGGAAATTCCTCCACTTCCCGCCTGGATTCTCGGGGAGTGCCGCCAGATTGTGATGGAGCACGACGATCGGTGCTTGCGTCGTCTCCAGTCGATCAGCGAGCCACGTCTTGTCCGCCGCGGAGACACGTCCGCCCCAGGTCTCCCGTAATGTTCCATCGACCGTACTGGCGGTGTTGAGCCCCAGCACCGTGATCGACCCGAGCTCGATTGCGAACGGCAGGCCGGGGGTATATCGGTGTTCGAATGACGTCAGCCCGATGCCGTCATGGCTCTCCCACGCCTTCGATACGTCGTGATTCCCCGGGATCGCCACGTGGGGGACATCGAACTCGGCGAGGATGGTATCGAAGGCCGTAAATTCCGAACTAAGCCCGTCCCGTGTGAGATCGCCCGCAAAGGTGATCAGGTCGCATTCGATGGCGGTGGCATCACCGAGTGCCGTCCGGAGTCGAGCAGCTGTGCGATGAAATACCTTCCACGTTCCAGTTTCACGGGTCGTGAGATGTGGGTCGGCGATGATCCCGAGTCGGACCGGTTTCTCGCTTCGGAGCCCGGGGAGTTCGGCGATAACTGGGCCCACTGTCTTTTGATGTGTGGCCATCAGTCCGCGAGGAGGTGGATTCGATTGGGGTCCAGCGAGAGCTGGACTGTGTTATCCGCGGGATCGTCCTTCGGATCGAACCGTAGCGTCAATTCCCTTCCGTCCGGAAGGCGCGCCGTCGCACGGACGTATTCGCCCAGATAGAACCGATCCTCGATGATCGCTTTGATCGGCCCGCCATCGAGAGTGAACGCCTCGGGACGTGCGATCACGGTCACCTCCCCATCGATTGTATTCGGCGGCGCATCCACGGTGGCATGACCCAGATCGAGATCCCCGTTCGTGATCGTCGCCGGGAGCCGGTTCGAGGTGCCGACGAAGTCGGCCACGAAGCTGTTGGCGGGTCGCTCGTAGACCTCGTCCGGTGTTCCTATCTGTTCGATAGTCCCGTCGTTCATGACCGCGATCCGATCACACATCACCATCGCTTCGGCCTGATCGTGGGTCACATAGAGGGTGGTGACTTCGATATCGTCGAGCAGTGAGCCGATTTCCTCCTGAAGACGGCTCTTGAGCTTCGCATCCAGGCCCGTCATCGGCTCGTCCAGCAACAACACACGGGGTTCGATCGCCAGCGCCCGTGCCAGACCCACTCGTTGCTGTTGGCCACCGGACAGCGTCGTCGGATCCCGGTCGGCGAGCTCCTCGATGTCCAGCAGCGACAGTAACTCCTCGGCCCGTTGGGCGCGGGTTGACTTCGCCATGTCACGCATCTTCAGCCCGAATTCGACGTTTCGTTGGACGGTCATGTTGTCGAACAGTGCATAGGACTGAAAGACCAGCCCGACGTCGCGTTGTTCCGGCGGGACGTGGGTGACCTCCTCTCCTCCGAGTAAAACGCGGCCTTCGGTCGGCGTTTCGAACCCGGCGACAGTCCGGAGCGTGGTGGTCTTGCCACAGCCCGAGGGACCGACCAGCCCCACCGTTTCGCCGGGTTCGACTGTCAGCGATACCCCATCGACAGCGATTGTCTCATCGAATCGTTTGGTGATGTGTTCGAGGGATACGGTCTCTGCCATTAGCGAGCACCTCCGATCGAGAAGCCACGTTCGCCAGTCAGTTGGAGGAGAACGGTGACGACTACGACGATGATAAAGTAGATCGAGATCGCTGCAGCCGCCCGCAAGAACGGGTTGTTCGAGATGTTCTCGAAGAGGAACAGCGAGAACGGGCGGGGGCCGCGTGAGTAGACGATATATGAGAAATTGAACTCGGCGGCGGCGAGCGTCCAGCAGACGATCGACCCTGCGATGATCCCCTTTTTCGCGTTGGGAATGATGACCGTCGTGACCGTCCGCAGCCACGAAGCGCCCAACGACCGGGCACTTTCCTCAATCTGCCGGAGGTCCATCGACTCGAACGAGGATTGGACTGCCAACACCATGTACGGGGCTTTCAACAACGAGTAGCCGATGATGAGACCGATCGCACTAGCACTACTTCTGGGGTTTAGACTGGAGCCGAGAGAATCTGGAGTGACGCGTCGAAGAATGGCGAGCAATTCGTCAGGATCTGCTTCGGTGTGATGGGACTTCATCCGAAATTCAATTTCGTGTATCTCATTTGGGGGAGAACTCTCCCCAAAGGTGACAAAACACGGAGAGAGACATTCTCAACGGCGATCTGTGAGCAGTGCTGCCGCTCATAGGGTCTAGCGCTAGTTCTTGATGGCTGAGCGCGTAGAGGAGTCATGAGTACG
>JBDGPX010000023.1:5987-11662 GCA_042219475.1 Halobacteriales archaeon | reverse complement strand
AAGCCACAACCGGAGCAGCCATTAGTCGTTGGGGTCAACACCGAGACAGGGAACTGATCGGGAGTGGTCGGACATTCCATAATTTTACAGCAGATCGCCTCCGATCAGGAACACTCCGAGTGATACCTCGTCTGTATCAACTGCAGCGTTGAACGCATACTTGATATCTTGCATGCGATCCTCGGCAGATCTATAATCGGCTAACACGTTCCGGAACATGGGAATCAAATCACTTGGCGGTGTGTACCGAGCTATGGGCCAACAACGACCGGACAATGGGGTCGAATCGGCAGCGAAGCCTGCCCATCTAGATGTCCGTCGGATCCGTTGGCTCACCCATCATCGCAAGAATACATTGCTCAGATACGGGCTCTACGGGTTCACAGTCCTGATGTTGCTGTTTCTGTGGGTGCCACTCGTGACGGTGGTGTTCCTGTCGTTTGCGGGCAACCCCGCGACGATTGTCCCGTTTGAAGGATTTACCCTCGTTCATTACGCTGATACCTTCGCGGACGACGCGCTGATGACTTCGTTGGTTAACAGCTTGCAGATCGCAACGATCGCGGCCACGATTGCAACAGTGCTGGGCGTACTCGCCAGTTTCGGACTCGTCCGGTATGAGTTCTCGTTCAAGGAGACTGTCCGGACCTTTGGCATCCTGCCGCTGATCATCCCAGGAGTGATCATGGGGCTCAGTATGTTGATTTTCTTCCGGTCAGTTGTGGGCATTTTGACCGGCTTCCTGACGGTCGTGCTGACCCATAGTGTCTATGGTTTCCCGTTCGTGATGCTACCGGTCATGTCCCGGCTATACTCCTTCGATGAATCTTTAGAGGAAAGCGCCCGGGACCTTGGGGCGGATACTTTCGAAACCTTCCGGGACATCACGTTCCCGTTGATCGCCCCAGCGATCGGTGCTGGCTTCCTGTTTGCCTGGATTCGGGCGTTCGAGGACTTCATCCGGGCGTTTTTCGTTCGTGGAACGATGAAACTCCTGACGACGCAGATGTACGGGATGATCACGTACGGCCTGGGCAGCCGAATGAACGCCATCTCAACGCTGATCATCGGTCTGATCGCCGCTCTATTAGCGATCGGAATGAATTACGGCAACGTCAGCAAGTACGTCGCCGACTCTGACAACGAGTAATAGTTGTTGATTCGTCCCGGATAGCGACGGGGTCTGGAACGATCAACCGGAGTCCGCAAATGGCCACTCTCCGGCGATTCGCATCGAAATATCCTGTTCTTCAGCGATGAGCTCATCCCGGATTTCGGCGGGATCACGAGCATCGATCGATCGATCCGCTTCGGCGAGCCGGCGGACGAAATCGGCCACCAAGACGCCATGGGTGCGGATTGCCCGCCGGTCGATCTTATCGAAGGTGTCCGCGGCTGTATGGCCGTACCCTCGCCCGGAGCCGGTATCGGAGGCGACCTGAACGCCCGGAATGCCACGCCAGACGAACGGCCAGTGGTCGCTGTGGGGAGCGATCCGGGGAACGACCTGGATCGGGTGATCAAAAGCATCGCCCACCGATCGAATCGCCGCACCCATCTCCTCGAATCCACAGGTCCGAACCCGCATATCCCGTCCCCGACCGACGCCGTCCCCGTTGACGATCGTCTTGACGGTGTCCGTATCGATCTGTTTCGTATACTGTTGTGAGCCCTTGAGACCGAGTTCCTCGGCGCCGAAGCCGATCAGGCGGACACGGGTCTCCAGCTGGTCTTCGATATCGGCTAAGGCCGCACCTGCCTCCACGACGGTTGCGATCCCCGAGCCGTTATCCAACGCCCCCTGGCTGATGTCGTGACCATCGACGTGGGCGGTCAGCAACACCGTCTCGTCGGTGTCGGGGCCTAATTCCGCGGTTACGTTCTGGGAGGTGCCATCGCTGACAGCCACGTCGATGTCGACGGTCGCATCGTGTCCACGGTCGGCGTAGCGACGCAGTTGTTCGCCGATCTCTTTACTGACGCCGACGGCCGGGAGCGGCCCCATGACTTCCTCGCCACCACCTACGCTCCCGGTCGGAGGGAGACACCCCTCGACATGATTCTGAAAGACGAAGGCGTTGGCGCCGGCTTCGTAGGCGCGGAAGTACTTCTCGCGACGGTGAAGCCACCGATCATGATAATCCGGCACATCCGATCTGGCGACCACGATCGTATCCTCGAGGTCGGCGTTCTCGAAATCCTCCGGTAACCCATAGCCAAGGTGGACCAATTCGCCAGCCGTCGCTGTGGCGGGGCTTCCCGGCAGGGCGATACACTCAAACGGGGTATCGCTGCCGCTCGTCGTGATCGCCGCACTATTGCGCTCCCATTTCGTGAGATCGAATTCGTGTTGCTGGACGTTGTGCGCGCCGATCGTCTCAAAGGCCTCCATCACGCGATCATGACCCCGTTGTTCACCCTCGCTAGCGCCCAACCGAGCACCGATTTCGGTGAGATCAGCCAAGAGATCCGTGCCGAGTGTCGAGACGAACCGATCGCCGATCCAGTCAGTCCGATCCATTGTCCACGATGCTGGACGCACCGCAAACAAAACCGTTGTGACTCCCTTGCTACGAGTGACTGTAACCCGAATAGCAGCGGGAGTCGGATCCGAATTGCTGTTAAATCAGAACAGCTATATTAATAACTTCAAATAAAACAACGCCGTTGAATAGCAGACGATTTAATAAGTATGTATCGAGTAGCGTCGTCTAATGACCTCATCGGGGCGTGATTCGGAACAGGGGGGTGAAACTTCGGAGTCCACCCAGCCGAAGGACCCCGATGCCACCCATTCGGTCGACACCGACCGGTCGTCGGCAGTCCCATCGTCGAACGGTAACGAACAGAGGGCCGTAGTCCATTTTACAGTCCCAGAGATGGACTGTCCCTCCTGTGCGGGAAAAGTCGAAAACAGCGTCCGGCGGCTGAACGGTATCGAGGACATCGAGCCACGAATCACGACCGGCCGGTTGACCGTGACGTTCGATGGCGACCAAACGACAGCGGCAGCGATCGGTGATCGCATCGAAAAGGCCGGCTACCGGATCGAAGACACCGATGGTGGGTCGACGACCTTTATCGTGCCCGGGATGGACTGTCCTTCCTGTGCCGGTAAGATCGAGAATGCCTTAGACGACGTTCCAGGGGTATCCGGCTATGAAACATGGCCGACGACCGGGAGCGTTTCGGTTACCTATGACGAATCGACGGCTTCGCGAGAGGACCTCATCGAGGCGATCGAATCCGCCGGATATGCCGTTACGGACAGTTCCGAGAACGGCTCGATCGAGGCGGACTTTCAAGCCTCGACCGCGAACATTTGGTTGAGTTCACGGGGGATCAAGACGTGGATCAGTGGGGCAATCTTGGCCATCGGACTGAGCATCGAATTCCTTCTGACGAATACAAACGTGATCCTCACACGTCTGTTCGGGAGTACGATTCACGTTGCCGATTTCCTGTTTGTGATCGCGATCGCTATTGGCGGACAAGTGATCCTCCGGAACGGTTACTACTCGGCTCGAAACTACAACCTCGACATCGACTTTCTGATGTCGGCGGCGATCGTAGGGGCACTCACCGCGAGCCTGGTGTTCGGCGAAGCGCTGTATTTCGAGGCGGCGACCCTCGCGGTCCTCTTTAGCGTCGCCGAACTCCTCGAACAGGCGTCGATGAACCGGGCCCGGACATCGCTCCGGGAACTGATGGATCTCTCGCCGACTGAGGCGACAGTCAAACGGGACGGGACCGAAGAGACGATCCCGGTCGAAAACGTCGACGTGGGTGATATTGTTGTGGTCCGTCCGGGCGAGAAGATCCCGATGGATGGTGAGGTGATCGACGGTGAGAGCGCCGTCAATCAGGCTCCGATCACCGGCGAAAGTGTTCCCGTCGATAAGGCCGTCGGTGACGAGGTGTACGCGGGATCCATCAACGAAGAGGGCTATCTCGAAGTCGAGGTCACCGCGGCGGCGAGCGATAACACGATCGCCCGCATCGTCGAATTGGTCGAGGATGCACAGGCGAACAAAACCGACCGCGAACAGTTCGTCGAGCGGTTTGCGGATGTCTATACGCCGACCGTGGTGGGCTTTGCGATCGTCGTCACACTATCGAGTCCGTACATCTTCGGAACGACCTGGGCAACGGCGGTCGTGTATGGATTGACCTTGCTGGTGCTCGCCTGTCCGTGTGCGTTCGTTATTTCGACGCCAGTCTCTGTCGTCTCGGGGATCACGAGCGCGGCGAAAAACGGCGTCCTCATCAAAGGCGGCGATCACCTCGAAGCGATGGGGGCCGTTGAGGCGATCGCCTTCGATAAGACCGGCACGCTCACGAAAGGCACCCTCACTGTCACCGATGTCATCCCGCTCAACGGCAACAGCGAGGAGGATGTCCTCCGCTGTGCACGCGGTCTCGAAAAACGAAGCGAACACCCGATCGGGGAGGCCATCGTCGCCAAAGCGAGCAGCGTCGGCGTCGCCGAGCGGGAGATCGAGAGCTTCGAGAGCATCACTGGCAAGGGCGTTCGCGCCGATCTCGATGGGCAACCCCATTACGCGGGCAAACCCGGGCTGTTCGAGGAACTGGGGTTTGATCTGTCACACGTCCACGCAACGACCGATGGCGGGATGGTCACGCGAACGGCCCAGCAACTCTGTGATCGGAACAACTGCTTGGACCTTCTCGAGACGACGGTACCGGAACTGCAGGCCGAGGGCAAGACGGTCGTCTTGGTCGGGACGGACGACGAACTCGAGGGCATCATCGCCGTGGCCGACGAGATCCGACCGGCGGCCAAACGGACGCTTGCCCGCCTGAAGGATCTCGGGATCGAACGGACCGTGATGCTGACCGGCGACAACGACCGGACCGCCCGTGCTATCGCGACGAAAGTAGGCGTCGACGAGTATCGCGCCGAGTTGCTCCCCGAGGAAAAGGTCGCAGCTCTCAACGAGTTAGCCGAGACACACGACGGGATCGCGATGGTCGGAGACGGCATCAATGATGCCCCCGCGCTCGCAACCGCAACGGTCGGAATCGCGATGGGGGCCGCCGGCACGGATACCGCCCTCGAGACAGCCAATATCGCCCTGATGGGTGACGACCTCACGAAGCTACCGTATCTCTATGAGCTGGCGGGGGATGCAAACGGCGTCATCCGTCAGAATATCGTCGCCAGTCTCATCGTCAAGGCTGGTCTCGCGATCGGCGTCCCCTTCGGGTACGTCCCGATCTGGTTGGCGGTCCTAGCGGGGGATGCCGGGATGACCCTCGGCGTGACGGGCAACGCGATGCGGCTCTCCCGGATCAAATCGGAGTCCGAGGCGTCGAGCGACCTCGCCGATTGAATCGTCGGCACTGCTGTGGCATCGTCCCCACGCAGTATCGAAGGTGCGGCGGTCCAACATACCAGTTTTCTGTAGGGGGCTGACAGCATGGAACTAAATACAGAAGCCGTGTAGGCTCGACAGTCATGTTCGATAACCGACTGGACGGTGATGTAGCTGTCGTCACGGGTGCCGGACGCAATATCGGCCGGGGCATCGCCGAGCGGTTCGCAGCGGAGGGAGCCAAGGTCGTAGTCGCCGACATCGATGCTGGCCGGGCAAGATCGACGGTGGAGACAATTACCGGCGAGGGTGGTGAGGCGATGGCCGTCCAAGTGGATG
>JBDGPX010000023.1:0-5977 GCA_042219475.1 Halobacteriales archaeon | reverse complement strand
TTCGGCCCGATCGATATCCTCGTCAACAACGCGGCGATCAAAGAGGAGTCGCCATTCCTCGAGATGTCAACCGAGATGTTCGATCGCACCATCGGAGTAAATCTCAGAGGACCGTTCCTGTGCACCCGTGAATGTGGGAAATCGATGCGGGATGCGGGCGGCGGCGTGGTGATCAACCTCGCCTCAACATCCGGTCACAAAGGGGAACCGACCTCGGTGGCGTACGGAACGACCAAAGGCGCCATCTTCAACTTCACGCGATCGACGGCGGCCGCACTCGCTGAACACGACATCCGTGTCAACACGCTCACGCCAACCCGAACCGGACAGCGTACGCTGCCGGACCGAGAGTTCGAACGGAAAGGATTGGCCGAGGAGGATCGGAGTGATGCGGAGATCATCGATGACATTCCGCTCGGTCGAATCGGGACGCCGACCGACATCGCCAAGGCGGCGGTCTTTCTGGCCAGCGACGAAAGCGAGTTCGTTACCGGCACCGAATTACGTGTCAATGGTGGTCGAGAGGTATAGTACCAAGTTATTCGGTATCGGTTCGATCGATAGAGACCGGTGGGTGCACGTTGACATCCGCTAACACTGCGGTGCAAAGGGGATGAAATCACAGAACGCACCCCAGAAAAACCACACCACGATCAGAAATCCCACAACGATCAAAAGCAGGATCACGAGCCGTTCTTCGGGGGATCGCTCGGACCGGAGTTCTGCGAGTTCGGGCGGCTCGTCCTCGGACATCCTATCACCATGCTGGAAGACGAACTATTTGTATCCTCGCTCGCCGCATGGCCGTCAGCCATCCGAATCCATGGCCCGCCAGCGATAGGTCATAGCCAGTACCACCACGCTAGCCAGGAGGAACCCGGCGATCGACTGGGCCCAAGTGTGTGCCCCTGCCAATGACCGGCTGACGACCATTCCGATCGGGACGACCAAGACGGGAAGAAACCGTCGGTCGACAAACGACAGATAACCGGCCGGGGTGAGGGTGTAGATGACGTGACTCGAGATCGCCCACCGAAGCGTGATCAGAAAATGGATCACCGTGATCCCCACCAAGATCGCCGAAAATTGCGGCACGAACGGCCCCCACGCCCGCCAGCGCCAGACAAGCCAGATGACCGACATCCCGACAGCCAGTCCAATACTCCCGAGTACGTCAGTACTGATAGTTCCCAGGGTCGGAACAAGTCTGGGCAGGCCGCGAAGCGTAAAAAACGCAATCGCCCATCCCAGGACGAGCACGCCGAATCTGCCGACGATCCGTGAGGAGAACGAACGGTGGAGTATTCGCCATTCATAGCCGATCACGACGATCCCACAGAGCAACATGAACAGTTCCGGGGCGAACACCGCCGAATACAACTGCGCCAGCTCACCGAGCATCCATTCGGATGAGCGATAGAAACGTCCTTTGTGATTACGATTCCGGATCCCATGCAGCCGAGAGTCAGCGTAGTCCGGAGATTACAGCGCCCGATTTCCGAAGGTGTTACCGGATGGTTACGATGCTACCGGTTGGTTAGCTGAAGTATAATAGTAACCAGATGATACTACGTTATATAAGGTAACTACTACCATGCAGACCTGTTCCACCAACGCTCGTGCGTTCGTCGATCATGATATCGAGGACGGGGCCGATCTCATCGCCCGGACATACTACGATCTCGCGGCCACCGGGGATCGAACGGTCAAGCCGACGCCGGTGTATGCCGACCGGATCGGAAATGCATTCAGGAAGGCGTTCATCCAGTCGACTGACGTGCCGCTCGTGCCCGACCCCGTCGACGCGGCGGTCGACGAAGCGAGTGATCTGCTCGTCCACCGGATTCTCGACGATCCCGATGCCGACCTTCGAACCGAGATCCTGCCATCGTTCTATCGGCTAGTCGCCCGGACGTACTGTGCGTATCTCGACGCGGGGGGAGAGCCCGGTGAGGTGGGTGTCTGGTTCGACGAATCCGACGATGACGGCGGCATTCCCGTCGAGCCATAACGGACACAGTGTGTCGGCGAGCGCGATGCTTAGGTTTCGACACAATTGATGATCTCACGGACGAGCGCGTTGTGATGACCCGCGTCGTAGTGTGGCGTATGCCCGAGGCGGACGATGACCATATCGAGTGAGGGGATCACCATCGTGATCTGGCCACGGGCACCACGGGCGCCGTAAGCGTCGGCCGGGACTTCCGGGAATTCCTGGCTTTGATTCAACCAGAACTGGCCGCCGTACCCGTCGTCCGGATGAGCGGGGGCGGGCTCGGTGATGAAGTCGATCCAGCCGTCGGGGAACAGCTGCTCGCCCTGCCACTTGCCTTCTTGGAGGTGCAGGAGACCGAACCGTGCCCAATCCCGTGCAGTACCGTAATTGAATCCAGTCATGATGAAGTTGCCGTACGGATCCGGTTCGTGGACCATATGCCGGACGCCGATCTTGTCATAGAGCGCCCGCTGAGGAAACGACAGATACTCCCGACCGGTGTCCTCGACGGTATCGCGGATGATCTTACCCAGACTCAGTGTGTCACAGTTCCGATACCGCCAGACGGTGTTGGGTTCGTGCTCGAGCGGACGGCTGGTGACGAAGTCGAACACGTCCATCGCCTCACAGTACACGCGGTGGTGGTGATCCCCGGCGGTCGTCGACGGAACGTCCGGTTCGTCGGTCGAACGACGGAACTCGAGCCCGCTGCTCATTCGGAGGAGGTCGGCGATAGTGATCTGACTACGGGCATCGTCCTGCCAGGCATCGATCGGCGCGGGATCGTCGACATCGAAATGACCCTCGTTGATGAGGATGCCGATCAGTGCCGATGTGACGCTTTTACCCATTGACCAGCTCACATGGCGGGTGTGTTTGTTGTACCCCGAAGCGTATCGCTCGCCGACGATCCGACCGTCTTTGATCACGACAACGGCACGAGTATTCGGCGGCATACCCTGTGGTGGGATCTGTCGGGTGGCACGATCCAGCGTGGTCGAGAGAGCCTCAGTATCGACGCCATCCGGATTGGTGGCGACGGCGTTGCGGTCGCCCATCGGCCAGTCCTGTTCGGATGGCGCCGGAAGGTCCGGCATCACCCGGACGGGATCGAAATACACGCCTGATGTGTCGTCCGAAAGGATCGTACACCCTTGGGAGGGATGATAGATCGCCGTTTTCGAGACACCGCCCCGACCGGTCAGGGTGACGGTCTGTGCATCGAAATCGATATCGACCGAACAGTGATCCCAATCGTGATAGTGATCGAGGGACCGGAGATCATGCTCGATGTATTCGTATGGATTACGACCCACGACGAAAACCGCTGAACAGAGCAGTTTTGCGTGTCGAGCAAGGCTGTAGGCGGCCTGCTCAGCCGCCCGATCCGATCGATTGGCCATGCGCACCCGTTTCGCACAGCCGTGGGATAAGTGCTAGTTGCAGCGGCAACAGTCAGGAGCAGTTAGTCGACCGGCGATTCGGTGATCGATCGTCCATGTCCGGCAGTAGTCAGGCACGTTCGACGATGATCCGGATGCGATCGTCCGGTTGGAGCACGTACTCGCTCGGGATCACCGGCTCGCCGTTGACGGTGATCGTCACCGAGTACGCCGAGCTCGAATCCCGGTACGTCGTCCCGTCGTACGTCACGGTGGTCTCTGTCACCTCGATGCCAAGCGTCGCCATCGCGAACTCAAGGGTGACACCTTCAGCGTGAACGTGCCAGCGAGTCCCGTCACCGCCCTCGAAGTGGAAGGCTTCAGCCTGGAGCTGATAGCGATCCCGGCTGAAATCGATTCGTTCGCCGTTGACCACCATCTCTATGGTCCCGTGGTAGTGGACGCTCCCGACGTTCGTGGGTTGTTGGTCCGCATCGACTGAAGAACTCGAGCCACCTGACGAAAGAAAGACAACGCCTCCGGCGACGATCACGGCGACACCGAGGACGAGGCCGAGGACGACAACCCCGGTCGAGAGCCCCTCATCATCCGTCTCACCGATCGATTCCAATCCAAGCCGCTTGCGGTCGATCGGCCCGAGCTCGGACTGATGCTCGCTTTCGAGATGTTCCCGATAGGCATCCTCGGTATCGAAGCTGGCATCACAGTACTGACACTCGGGCATCACTCGATCAAAGGAAACCGACTGCCTAAAACTCGCGGATCGACGATGGCTCCTCAGGAAAACAGAACACTTCTCGGGAAAACAGAACACGGCCAATGACATCCTCCTCGGCGTAGACGCCGAGGTTTCCTCTCGCATGGGGTCGGGCGGGCCGACACCACCGGAGGCAAGATTCCCCTCGCGGCTACTCCGGTTTGCACGCAAGCCGTCGGGGCTCGTGTGAGGCGTGGTGTGCTTGGATTAGGTATCCGCGTGGCCCGTTCGGGCGGTGCCATCCACCTGACTCGGACAGGCTCGCGTTTTTGATGACGGATGAACGCCACCCAACACCCATGTTTCCCGAGTTGCTATCTCCATGGACGACCCCAGATAGTAAGAATCCGGGGAAAGCGGAGTGAAAGTGGACACCATTCACGCCCACCATGAACGGCTGGACTCTCTCGCTGTAGAAGGATCGGTTTCGCCGTCTTTATTAGAGCGGTATCGCGGAGGGGAAGTGTGGCCTCGCTTCGATCGCTCTTTGGCAAGGATGCGGACGTCCTCCGGGATCGGGACTTCCAGCTGCTCTTACTCGCCAGTATCAGTTCCCCCATGGGCGCGTCGCTGCTGTCGCCGGTCCTCGATTCGCTAACTGGACCGTTCGGCGTCGGCGAGGCCCGCATCGGCCTGCTGATGGCTATCTACACCGCACCGGCGATCGTCATGATTCCTGTCGCTGGCGTACTCGCCGATCGATACGGCAGAAAGCCAGTCCTCATTGCCGGGCTGACACTCTTTGGCACCGCCGGGACGGCGATCGCGGCGATCGAGGATTTCCGGATCGTGCTCGTCTTGCGATTGCTACAGGGTATTGCCTACACCGGAATCGGCCCTATCCTCATCACCAGCGTCGGTGATCTCTATCAGGGTGCCCAGGAGGCAACTGCACAGGGCCTTCGATTTACGATCGTCGGGGTGTCGATGACCGTGATGCCACTACTCTCGGGCGTATTGGTCGTCTTTGCCTGGCAATTCCCGTTTTTGCTTTACACGATCGCTCTCCCTTCTGCTTTCTTGGTCTACCTCGGCTTTGAGGAACCGACGACGATCGACGATGAGACATCCGGAACTCGTGACCGACGGAAGCACATCCGTGAGCTGCTCGAACTCATTCGTCAACCCAGGGTGTTCGCGATTCTCTTTGCCCGAACCGTTCCCTCGTTTCTCTGGTTTGGCTTCCTGACCTACAACTCGATCGTCGTCGTGCGCATCCTCGGTGGCACCCCGGGACAGGCCGGCGCGCTGGTCGCGCTTTCGAGCGTTGCCTCCTCGGTCGCCGCAACCCAAGTCGGCCGGTTGACCGATATCTTCGCGACCCGCGTAATCCCACTGATCGCCGGTGTGACGCTCGCAGGGACTGGTCTCGTGGTATTACCCTTCGTTCCGTCGGTCCTATGGCTCGGGCTCTGTGTGCTCGGGATGGGATTCGGATTCGGCGTCATGATCAACATGTTCCGGAGTATGATCACCGGATTCGCTCCCGAAGAGCTCCGTGGCGGGCTCGTCAGCATGGGGGAATCGATCGGTCGGCTTGGGAGCACAAGCGCGCCGATCATCATGGGTGGCGCGATCGCGTTCCTCGAGCCAACTTTGGGGTTTACGGGAGCCATCCAGACGGTGTTGGTGGTCGTTGGCGTGATTGGTATCCTCGCAGGGATCGTCGCGATCCTCGTCTCGGATCGCTCACCCACGGTGTATCATCCAATCGCCGCGGACTGATCGTTGGCTGCCAGCAACGGCCCGCATAGATGCACTAATAATCGTTACTTCCCGACCGATTCCTCTGACGGATCGTTGACTCGTGCTCACTCTCGG
>JBDGPX010000053.1:0-11713 GCA_042219475.1 Halobacteriales archaeon | reverse complement strand
CAGTCAACATCATCGATCTCGATGACGGCGAGGAGATCACCGCCGTCGTCACGACCGATGACTTCGATGACGGCAAATATCTCGCGATGGCGACCCGCAACGGGTATGTCAAACGGACTGCCGTCGAGGAGTTCGAGAACATCCTCTCGACGGGCATCATCGCCACCCGTCTGGAGGACGACGATGCGCTGGTCGATGTGGTGTTGACCGATGGCACCAACGACCTCGTTATCGCCACAAAGGATGGGATGAGTATCCGATTCGACGAGGACGATGTCCGACCGATGGGGCGGAGTGCCCGCGGTGTGTACGGGATCGATCTCGAAGGCGACGACGCGGTCATCGGGCTGGCCGCGGCGGACGAGGATCGCCACAGCTGGCTGTTGTCGGTCACCGAGAACGGCTACGGCAAGCGGACGGATATCGACGCCTATCGTCGCCAATCCCGCAATGGCAAGGGGCTTATCGACATCAAAACGACCAGCCGGAACGGTCCCGTCTGTGCGATCACGGCCGTCAGCCCCGGTGATCAGCTCCTCGCGATGAGCGAATCGGGTCAGGTCATGCGGATCGAAGTCGAGGACATCTCCATCATCGGGCGTAACACCCAGGGTGTCATCGTGATGGACACCGAAGACGTCGGGATGGCGAGCGTCGACGTCATTCCCGCGGCCGCCCTCGAGGAGACAACCGAGACAGCGGAAGCGAGCGCCCAGGCCCCCGACGACTAAGCCAGTCCGGTATCGAGTAAACCCTGCGACTGATTCTCACAGAATCCGTTTGCCGAGCGCGCTGGCTGCCAGTTCGGCGGCGACGCCAGCCGTTTCGTTGTGTTCATCGAGGATCGGATTGACTTCGACGAGTTCCATCGATCGAAGGATGTCCTCCGCACGGTCGCGCGCGGCGACCGATTCGAGCGCTGAGTGGGCCTCCCGGTAGGTCACGCCCCCCCGGACGGGCGTCCCGACCCCGGGTGCCGTGTTGGGGTCGAGCCAGTCCAGATCGAGGCTGACGTGGATCCCGTCGACCCCGGCGGTGGCGATGTCGAGTGCGTCGGCGACGACGCTGCTGATGCCGTGCTCGTCGATGTCGGACATTGTAAAGGCCGTCACATCGCTGTCCCGGATGGCGACCTGTTCGCTACTATCGAGATCGCGGATCCCGACCAGAACGACGTTGCCCTCGGACAGGCCTGGCGCGTGGGTCCACTCCATCGTGTCGAATACCCCACGGCCGAGGGCTGCGGCGAGTGGCATGCCGTGCACGTTGCCGCTCGGGGTTGTCTCGGGAGTATTGAAATCGCCGTGGGCGTCGAACCAGATGGCTCCGATCTCGCCGTTTCGGGCGCTCCCGGCGAGCGAGCCGATGGCGATTGAGTGATCCCCGCCAAGGACGAGCGGGAAACGGCCCTCGTCGATCGCCCCGGCGACCTCGTCGGCGAGTCGGCTTGTGATGTCCTCGACCTCACGCAGGTGTTTGGCTTTCCCTTCGATTATCTCGACATCAGGATCGCGTTCTTCGGCCCGTGGAGCGAGGAGGTCGCCGGCATCGACCGGTGTTCGACCGCTTTGCTCGATCTCATCGGCGAGGCCGGCATATCGGATCGCCGACGGGCCCATGTCCACGCCGCGTCGATTCGCCCCGTAGTCGATCGGTGCCCCGATGATCTGGACCGTCCCGTCGCTCATGGATCCGGCTACAGCCGGCGGGGTATTATCCTACGGGGGTCTCTGTGCTTACCGTCCGGTGTGTCGTGGCGGACTATGCCCTATCAGATTTCCTTATACGCTATGCCCTATCAGATTTCCTTATACGGCTTGCAGACGCGCTTGATCCCGGTTTCGAAATCGATCTGTGGCTCCCAACCCGTCGCGGCTTTGATCTTCGAAGCGTCCGCGCAGGTATGATACACGAACATGTCTTCGGGGATCGGGTTTTCGACGTACTCCGGCTTGATGTCGGTGCCGAGTTCTTCGTTGAGGAGCTCGACGACCTCGTTGGCGCTGTAGCTTTCGCCGGTCCCCAGATTGTAGATTCCGGAGAGACGGTGATCGGCGGCCAATTCGATCCCGTGTACGATATCCGAAACGTGGGTGAAATCCCGGGTATGACCGCCGTCACCGTAGATCTTCGGTGGCCGACCGTTTGCGATGTCATCCGCGAATTGGGCGATGATGTTGGCGTACTCGCCTTTGTGTTCCTCGGCGCCGCCGTAGCCCTGATAGACCGAAAAAAAGCGCAGCCCGGCCATCGCCATGTCGTGGGTGTTTTTGAAGTACTCGGCGTACCGTTCCCGCGCCAGTTTCGAGGCCTCATAGCCGGTCTGGGCCTCGACATCCATCGACTCCGGGGACGGCTCGGTCCGGCTTCCGTAGATCGACGACGTCGAGGCGTAGACGACCGTCTCACAGCCGTCCTGGCGGGCTTGGTCGACCGTGTTAATGAACCCCTCGACGTTCACTTCTGCCCCGCGACGCAGGTCCTCCGTGCTGTTTTCATGCATCGTCAACGAGGAAAGCGCCGCTAGATGGAAGACTACATCCACATCAGTAGGGAGGTCATCCTCGAGTACGCTTCGGTTACGGAAATCGACCGCCGGATCCAAGTTCTCGGCCGTCCCCAAGTACTCATCATCGAGCGCGATCACGTCGTTGTCCGTCGCGAGATAGTTCGCGAGGTTTGACCCGATAAAGCCCGCCCCGCCGGTGACGAGGACCCGCTTGTTTTCCATACGTACGCTCCATCGGAGATTAATAAATGCCTGTCCGTTTGAGACGTACCACGGTCTACCGATATCCGTGGTTAGCTGTATCGGTTGGGTTAACCATCGGTTTTAAGGAAAACTACAGCGAATCTATCGACATGTCATCAATCGAACTCACGCCCAGTCAGAAGACGATTCTGACGGCGCTTGTCAATCTCTATCGCGAGCACGAAGAGGCGGTCAAAGGCGAGGAGATCGCGGCCGAAGTCGACCGCAATCCTGGCACAATCAGAAACCAAATGCAGAGTCTGAAAGCCCTTCAGTTGGTCGAGGGCGTTCCAGGACCCAAAGGCGGATACAAACCAACGGCGAATGCCTACGAGGCACTCGAGATCGAACAGATGGACGAACCCGCCGAGGTCCCGCTCTATCGTAACGGCGAGCGCGCTCCTGAAACCAATGTCGAGGAGATCGATCTTACGAGCGTCCATAACCCGGATCTCTGTCGGGCGGAAATCCACATCCGCGGATCGGTCCGTGACTTCCATGAGGGCGATACCATTACCGTCGGCCCGACGCCCCTCTCGAAACTCGTGATCGAAGGTCCACTCGACGGCAAGGACGAGACCAATGGCATCCTGATCCTCCGCATCGAATCGATGACCGCCCCGAGCGAACCACCGGAACACTAATCGCCCGGCTATCGATCGCTCTCAGCGGCGGTAGCAGAGTCGTATTCTTTCTCCTCGCCGTCACCACCCTCCCCCACGACGGCTGTCGGTCAACCGTGGCGACGCTTACGGCTCACTCCTGGGCGTAGAGGGAATACGTGATAACGGCAAACCCGATGGCAGTCAGGCTGCTCTGGAACAACACGGCCTCCTCGACCGGAAAACCGGCAAAGAGGTTCATCGTCCCGGCGAGCAACGCGCCGAACGTGATGACGCCGAATCCCAGAGCCAGTGAGCCAAGCGCCTTTGATCCGGTCCGTCGGTAGGCCTTCCACGAGAGATACGTGATGAGGCTACCGAGCACGAGCGTGAGCGTTTTGACAATGACGATGGCGGTTTCTGTGTGTGGCATGGATCAGGTTTCCTTTCTGACCTCTGACCAGAGGGAGGCTAACCGCTCGTCGGCAGTCTGTGGTGGACGGCTGATCGCCACCTCGAACGTCCGATCCTCATCGATCGCGATCGACACCTCCTCGAACGCGACCCGGTATCGGGTGGCGTGTTGTCCATCCGGGCGCAGTTCGGTTTGTTCTTCGAGCAGGGAAGCCTCCGAGAGGAGGTCCAGCTTTCGATAGGTGGTCGAGAGAGGAACGTCGCAGGAGTCAGAGATCTCGCTTGCGGTCATCGGTTCCTTGAGGTGCTTGACGATCCGTCGGCAGTCGGGATCATCGAGAGCATCGAGGATCTCCTGGAGATCGGGCGTCTCGTCCTGCCCGAACGGATCGCGCACCATGCGAAAGCCTCGATGCTACGATGTTGTATAAGATTCGGCTTTCCGCTGTCTCTGTGGTCGCTGACCCGATACTGCCCATGGTGAACCGCTGGATACCTGCAGAACCAGCTATCGTTTCGCCGATCGGGTCGTTTAAATAGTGAACCGGAATACACCCGGTCACCGTGCCCTCCGAAAACGGCGGGAGCAGCCTCGCCCTTTTCAAAGACCGCGAGTTCATCGCGATCACGGGAACGGCGTTCGCGAGGAGCCAGGCGTATTCGACGATCCTGATCGCTCTCGCACTGTACGCCGATCTGTTCTCGACGACCGGCTTCATCGAAGGGCTGTTTGGAACGACGTTTGCGTTGATTCAGCTGGTGATCGTTCTCCCGCTCGGGCGGGCGATCGATACCCACGACGCCAAGAAATTCCTCCTGGCGGGGCTGTTGATCAACATCGCCGTTTTCGTCGGGTTCATGTTCGTCGGCAACGCGGTCCACGTGATTCTCATGCGGATCGTTCAGGGGCTTGGAGCGAGCCTCCTTTGGATCACTGGATCGACGGTCGTCGGCGAAATCAGCCCCGATGGCGCCCGCGGCCGGTGGCTCGGGACATACAATCAGGTGGCCGCGTTCTCGAGCTTGGCCGGTGATCTCATCGGCGGATATCTGCTCTACGCCCACGGCTTCACGCTGACCTACTCCCTTCTCAGCGGCGTGACCCTCGTCGCGGTCGTTCTCGTGTATCTGTACCTGCGGGACAACCCGGGTGGGCAGAAAGACCCCGAGGAGGCGACCAGCGTCGAGACGTTCCGCTCGCTGTTGGGGCTGCCGGCGATCCGGGCGCTGACGGCCTTCCGGCTGTCGTTCAGCTTCGGGAAGATGGCGGTCGTCATCTTTCTCCCGATCTTCGCCCGCAAGGAGTTCGCCATCAGTGCTTTCGCGATCGGTGGGATTCTCGCCGGCGGGAAGCTCACGAAGTCGCTGTTACAGGGGAAGATGGGCGATCTCACCGATCGGCTCGGTCATCGCCATTATTTCGTGTTCATCGGTGCACTCCTCTATGCGCTGGGGACCATCGCGATCCCGTTTGCTTCGACGATCCAGCAGCTATTCCCCGCGATAACACTGGACGCATTCGGGCGGTCGCTCACTCTTTCGGGGGCCTTTATCGCGCTCTTTCTGGCCTACAGCATCCTCGGCGTCGCCGATAGTTTCCGGCTTCCTGCGAGCATGGCGCTCTATGTCGAGGAGGGTGAGCGGTACGATGCGGTCGCGAGCAGTATGTCGCTTCGCTCGATCGCCTGGAAACTGGGACAGATCACCGGACCAATGGCTGTTGGCATGATCAAGGATGCTGTCTCGATCGCCTATGGCTTCTGGACGGCCGGCGGAGTCGTCATCGTGTCGGCTGGCATCTTCATGGTGATGTACACGCGCGGGCAACGGGCCGAAACGACAGTACCGGCTCCCGGTGACTGACGCTTCGATCTGAATTCGTCCCTGGATTTCATCCCTCGATGAGCAGCATTCGGAGATCCATAAGGTTCGTGCCGGTCGGTGTGGTTCGGACGGCATCCTCAAGCCCGATGAGAGCGTCCATTGTGTCGTTTTCCCGGAGCTTGGTCTGGAGGTCGATCCCACGATCGGTCGCTCGTTCGACTGTCTGTCCATCGACGAGTCCCCCCGCGATCGGTGTGGGACCATCCGTTCCGTCGGTATCGATGCTCAGCCCGGTGATATCGGCCAGCCCGTCGATGGCTTGGGCAAGCCCGAGCGCGAACTCCTGATTCGGCCCGCCAGTACCATCCCCTGTGACGGTGACCGTCATCTCCCCGCCGGAGATCACCACACATGGCGGTTCGATCGGACGGCCATGGATCATGATCTCACGGGCAATCCCGCCGTGGACCGTCCCAACCGTACTGGCTTCGCCCTCTATCGTCGTCGAAAGGATTGCCGCGGGAAAGTCACGCTCGGCCGCCGCGTGTTTGGCAGCCTCACAGACCGATGTGCCATCAGCCAGGATGGTCGCATCCATCGACAGTTCCGCGAATGTCGTCGGGTCGGGTGTTTCCGGATAGCCCCCTGTCACACCGTCGACGAGATGATCGACTACTGCGGTCGGAATTGCTTCCTTGAGATCGTAGTCCGTGAGTACATCGAGGGCGGCCTCGTGTGTCGTCTCATCGGGGACGGTCGGGCCCCAGGGGTCGCCGGCGACCTCATCGACCACGATGAGACTTGCGACCGCCGCCGGCGCACACTGGAGTGCCAGCCGACCACCCTTGATCGCCGAGAGGTGTTTCCGGACCGCATTGAGTGCCTGGATCGGGACGCCGGCTTCGAGCAGCTGTTCCGTGGTTGTCGCGAGATCATCGATCGTCAATTCGCCGGCTGGCGCCGCCAACAATGCCGAGGCTCCCCCGGTGATACAACAGAGTACCAAGTCATCCGGACCTGCCCGTTCGGCCACACGCTGCACCCGGTCGGCCGCGGTGAGGCTATCGGTATTGGGGACTGGATGGCCGGCCTCCATGATCTCGATCGCCGTCGTTTCGATCGCTCCTCCTTGACCTTGTTTTTCGACGACGATGCCGTCCTCGATCGGCGTATCGAGTTCGTCGATGACCGCCTCGACTAAGGCCAGCGAGCCCTTTCCGACCCCGATCACGAACAGGTTTTCGATCCGCTCGAGATTGTACTCAGTATCGCCAACCCGGAGCTGGGTTCCGGTATGGGTCAGCCGTTGGGGAACGAGCTGGGCCGGCTGGACGGCCGCGATAGCGGCGTCGGCGATCTCGAGTAGCCGTCGCCGGGCGGTCCGGTTGCCGTGGGCACAGAGGGCCGCATCATTCTCGATGAACTGCATGGTTATGTCGGTGGCCACGAGCCGTATTGACCGTCGCCCCCGAGCCCTCGGTCGATCACGAGCAACCGGTTGTACTGTTCGGTCCGTTCACCCCGCGTGACGCCGGTCTTGATCTGGCCGGTATCGAGCCCGACGGCTAAGTCTGCCAACCAGGTATCCGGCGTCTGTCCCGACCGTTCCGAGACTTGGACTGCGTATCCCGCGTCATACGCCCGGGCGACGGTTTCGAACGTCTCGGTGACGGTCCCGACCTGATTCACCTTACAGAGCAACGCGGTTCCGGCATCGTTGTCGATCGCTCGTTCGAGGCGCTCCCGACGGGTCACGAAGAGATCGTCACCGATGATCTGGCAGTCGAGCCGATCGGTCAGCTCGGCGGTCGCCTCGAAGGCGTCCTCGTGGAACGGATCCTCGATCGACACGAGCGGATAAGCCTCGGCCAGTTCAGCGTAGAGATCGAGTAATTCCCCCGGAGAGAGTTGCTCATCCATGATCTCGTAGCTTCCCTCATCGGGATCGTATCGATGGTTTGCAGCGGCGTCGATCGCCAAGGCGAACGCGTCACCGTAGCCACATGCCTCGACTGCCGCGATCAGCTCATCGAACGCGGTGCGAGGATCCTCGATCGGCGGCGTATACCCACCCTCGACACCGACGTTGACCGACCGCCGGTCGTAGCGATCGACCAGACGGTCGCCGAGTGTATAGTAGACTTCGGCACCCATTTTGATCGCCTCGGCGAACGATGACGCGCCGATCGGAACGAGTTGATGTTCCTGAAAGTCGAGGCCCGAGGCGGCGAGTTCGCCGCCTTCGATCATATCCAACCACGGGATCGGCAACGTGCTACCCTCCTGACCGGTGAGTTCGGCGATGTATCGGTATAACGGCTGGTTCGTCGCTTCGGCTCCGGCCTTCAGTACAGCAAGTGAGGTGCCGGTGATCGCGTTCCCACCCAGGCGTTCTTTGTGTTCGGTCCCATCGAGATCGGTCAGTACGTCGTCGATCGCTGTTTGCTCACGAACGTCCCGTCCCTCGAGGCAGCGAGCGATTTCACCCTCGATGTTGGCCACGGCTTTCCTGACGCCCAACCCGTGGTATCGATCCTCGCCATCTCTGAGCTGGTGGGCCTCGTGGCGACCGGTCGAACGCCCCGTCGGCACATCGGCCTCGCCCGTGGTTCCGTCGGCGGTCCGGACGGTGACTCGAAGCGTCGGTTCAAGCCGACAGTCGAGGATCTCACGTGCGGCCACCGATTCGATCGTTGGCGCCGTCATTGTACGGCCATCCAGCGGCCGGTGTTGTAATCTTACGCATCCGGAGCGATGATCGTACTGATCTTGTCGCTTCAGCTCAGGTCAGGCCACCTGACGGATCGCTCGAATACTTAAATACCTTCCATGGATCAATTCATCCATGCGGACACGCCCACTCGGGACGACCGGCCAGGAGAGTTCCGTGCTGACGTTCGGATCGATCGCGCTGGATCATCTCGATCAACCGGCGGCAAACGAGATGATCGAGGACGTCCTTGACGCCGGTGTCAACCACTTCGATGTCGCTCCACAGTATGGTACGGCCGAGGTAAAACTCGCTCCGAAGCTTCAGGAACACCGCGAGGATATCTTCCTGGGCTGTAAGACCCTCGAACGCACCCGTTCGGGCGCCCGCTCGAAGCTCGAACGCTCGCTCGATCGTCTCGGGGTTGATCAGATCGATCTCTATCAGTTCCACGCCGTCACCGAGGAATCCGAAATCGAGACGATCTTCGGCGACGATGGTGCCTTAGAGGCCGTCCTCGACGCCCGCGATGAGGGGCTGATCGATCACATCGGGCTCACCAGTCACGGTGATCCACGCGTTATCCGGGATGCCCTCGATAGATTCGACTTCGATACGGTGATGTTTCCATTGAATTTCGTGCTGATGGGCCGCGATGAGCCGGAATACGATTATCAGTCGGTGCTTGACTACGCAAACGCCAACGCCATCGGGACGATCGCGATCAAGGCCTTCGCGAAGGGGCCCTGGCCCGATGCAATCGCCGATAAACCGGCCGAAGAACGGCCCTATGCGACCTGGTATGAGCCCTTCGAGGATCCGGCCATGCTCGAAGAGTGCCTTCGCTTTGCGCTCTCACAGGGCCTGACGACGATCGCTTCGGCCGGCGATCCACAGCTCGTACCGCCGATCCTCGAGGCGGCCCAGCGCTTCGAACCGATGGACGAGGCCGAACAGGCGGCCATGATCGAACAAGGTCAAGCGATGGAGACGCCGGTCCCGCGAACGTAGGGCCAGTCCGGAACATTCCCCCATGGCTGTTCAAGACGATGGTATCGCGGTCGAAATCATCGGTATCGCCCAGGATGCCGGTGTCCCTCACATCGGCTGTGACTGTTCAGTCTGTGCGACCGCTCGGACGGATCCATCGGCCATCCGGTATGCGACGGCGGTGTTGCTCCATGCCGGTACTTCTCCGACCGACCGATATCTCATCGACGCGACGCCGGATATCCGGTTTCAACTCGATGCGACTGACGTTGCGAAATTACGAGGTATCGTCTTAACCCACGTCCACCTCGGTCACGTCGGCGGTCTCCCACAGCTCGGCACCGGGGCGCTCGATTCCGATGATCTGGCGGTGTACTGTACGCCATCGGTGGCGTCGTATCTCGAAGAAAACGGGCCGTACCGGCAATTGACCGATCGGGCTCAGATCGACATCCATCGACGGTCACCCGGCGAATCACTCGGACTACCGCCGTCGGATCTGCAGGTCGTTCCGATTCAGGTGCCCCACCGTGGAGATACCGACACGGTGGCGCTCCGATTCTCCGGTCCCAAACGGGAGTTGCTCTATCTGAGCGATATCGATGCCTGGACTGACCCGGCGCGTGCGGCGGTTCAGACGGCCGATGTGGCGTTGATCGACGGGACGTTCTGGCGGAAGGACGAACTCGACCGCGTCGACGAGGTCCCCCATCCGGCGATCGTCGAGTCGATGGCGCAGCTCGAGAACGCATCGACTGACATCCGCTTTATTCATCTGAACCATACGAACCCGGCGCTTCGACCGGAGAGTTCAGAACGTCATGAACTCGAAGAACGTGGATTTCGTGTCGCCGAACGCGGCGCAGTTATCGAATTGTAGGTGCTATTGCGTGTCGTTGCAGGCATCGGATGATCCGATTTTGGAGTATCCCCTCATGCTACCGATCGAAGCACTCGATGACCGCGTCCGCACACTCGTTGCGGTCTCCGTGTTACAATTGCTTGGATTCACACATTTGCCAATCCGCGATCGGAAACAATCAGGATAGCTGTTCGGTCGTCACGTGTTCATCGTTGTGATCGACCGTAACCGCGGAGGGAGGATCACCATTGATTTCGATGTTCACCTCGTAGTTGATTCCGATAATGACTTCGCGACACCCCTTGTTCTCGTCGGCGTCCTCATAGCTTTCGATCCGTACAAGGAGGGTCCCGTTCTCGATCGTTACCGTCCCGAGCCGTGCGGTATAACAGCTGTTGGAGCCCAGGATTGTGCCGGTCACGATGATCGTCTGATTCTCGAACGTCACTGACGCCGATCCGTCGGTGGTCCCAGTCGATGTGACGTCGAGGATTTCAAACGTCGATCCGAGACTCGGTGTCGTGACATCATCATCGGTACTTTGTTCCTCGCTTTCGCTTTCGGTTTGGTTGTGATCCGGGCCGTCACCGGCTCCGGAACCGCCGAGACACCCAGCGACGAGGACACCAACCAAGAAGATCCCCACCGCAAGAACTGTGCGCCGCATCATGTGTAGTACCTGATTCATGCGTTCAAAACGGTAGTGACGTTCTTCATCGCGTGATGTTATTCGTATGGTATCATCCCCACTGTTGGGGGTGTCGACACGGAGGTCACCATGGGCTACTTCACGGTCACGGATACCGTATCGAAGAGCGTATCTCCATCGATCGTTTCGCCGACGAGTTTGGCCTGCGTATCGCCGCTTTGAAGGCCGGTATCGGGCATCGGGAAGTGAAGCATCAGCGAGCCGTTCCCCTTCTGATGGCCGCCGTGGGCCGGCGCAGCACCGCCGCCGGAATCGACGGTCGACGGCGCACCGAAGCGGAGGGAACCCACGTCGATGTCGGAGGCGGGATCGAGGTGTTCGGACGGACGGATTTCCACCGGGATCACCCCCTTCTTCTTCGAGTTGATATTTTTCGTTTTGAGATCGACGTCCGCCCGGATGCGAAGTGAGAGCGTCTGTGAGGCCGAGGTAGACGCCCCGTCGTCGTCGGTCACCGTCAGCGTTACCGTCTGGGACGTTCCGGAAGTGTATGTGTGGCTCACTATCTCCCCACTCTTGTCGGTTGTTCCGTCTCCGTCGACATCCCACTCGTAGGAGGCAATTGACCCGTCAGGATCCGACGACCCTGACGCATCGAAGTTGATCGGTTCGCCGAGGACAGGATCTGCTGGCGTGTGAGTGAACGATGCGGTCGGGAATTCATTGACTGTGATCGATTGTGAGGCCGTGTCGCTTGCGCCGTTGTCGTCGGTCACCCGTAACGACACCGTCTTCGAACCGGGGCTCCCGTAGGAGTGTGTCGGATTCGATCCGAGACCGGATTGAAATCCTGCACCGTCGCCGAAGTCCCACGCGTAGGAGAGCGGCCCACCTTCCGGATCCGATGACC
>JBDGPX010000056.1:0-11950 GCA_042219475.1 Halobacteriales archaeon | reverse complement strand
CAATGGACGATAACCGCTGGGATGTCGGCCGGTTCGACGACATCTGGTCGGGACTTTTCCTGAAGCGAGCCTGTGACGTATTGGACACGCACATCTACAACGGCGCGCCGCTCTGTCAACACAACAAGGCGCCACGCTCGACGTTCGACGACCTCCAAAACGAGGTCGCTGGCTTGGAACTCAACGAACACCTTTGGGAGATCGTCGACAGCACCGGCGAGAACGCCCAGTCGTACGCCGGTGTCCTTCGAGCGATCGCTGATGACCTCGTCGACGGTGACTGGAGCGAGTGGAACAACGGTGCATTCTTGAACTATTGTGGCCAGTACATGCAGGATTGGTTGGACTGTTTAGACGAACTCGAGGCAACGGCGGTCGCCACACAACCAGTTGCGAACGACGACTGAACCCCACTACAGGCGCTTACGGAACCTGAAAAGAATCACAAGCATTTAGTAAATTTAGGCGGCCCTAAAAACTATGGAACAAGATCATCGACTTACTCGACGGCGGCTGTTGGAGACGGTCGCGGCCGGATCGACTGCTGGACTGGCTGGGTGCTCAAACCCTCTCGGCGAAGGGGGGGACGGTACGGCGGGAGGCGACGCCGATACGACCGAGACGGAGACCGGCCAAACGAACACGGGTGGGTCACAAACGGTCGAGTTACCCTCACTGACCGCTTTCCGTGGCTCCGGTGCGCTCATCGCAGGACGGCCTGCACCGGGTGGGACGTCGATTGCGGATCTGCCTAATCTCTCGGGATCGTTGAACCTCTACATCGGTGGCGGTGAGGGTGGTATCTACTTCCAGTTTGTCGAGATGTTGCAGGAGATCTACCCAGAATTCCAGGTGTTTGCGAGCAGTGCCTCGTCTTCTTCCCTCGCACAAACTGTCGTCGAAGAGGTCCAAGCTGGTGCCCCACAAGCGGATGTTTTCTGGTCTATCGACGCCAGTTCGCTTGGGTTCGTCGCCGATAACGACGCCTATGAATCCCTCCCTAGCAACGTCGTCGATCCCGTGCCGAGTGGCTTTCGCGGCGACGACAACGCCTGGGTCGGTGTCGCTGGGCGTGCACGGAGCATTCCATACAACACGAATCAGCTGAGCGAGGACGATATCCCGAACAAAGTCCGGGACATCCCAAATACCGATGCCCTCAGTGGCACGATGGGATGGGCACCAACCTACGGCGCGTTCAAATCGTTCGTGACCGCCATGCGATTGATTCGCGGCAATGAAGCCACCCGCCAGTGGCTCGTCTCACTTCGGGAAGCTGGCACCCAACGGTATCCCAACGAGTTCGTCATCTCAAATCAGGTCGCCGATGGGGCACTCAATGCGGGATTCGCTAACCACTACTACGCCCTCCGCGTGAAGAACAGTCGCCCCAACGCGCCGATCGACTTGGCGTTCACCGAGGGAGACGCCGGCGCACTTGTAAACGTCGCGGGTGCACTCCGAATCAAAGGTACCCAGAAAGGCCAATTGGTGAACAATTTCATCCGTCACCTGCTTTCCTCGGAAGCCCAAGAGTTCTTTACGACCGTCAGTTTCGCGTATCCGATGATCGCCGGTGTCGCTCCACCAGGGGGACTCCCGACGGTCGATCAATTGAGTCCGCCGGATATCGATCTCTCGGAACTCTCGGATCTCGAACCGACACTCCAACTCATGCGTGAGGCCGGCGTTCTTGGATAAGTAATGAGCATCGGGCAGTGGATCAGAGCAGTTAGCACGTCCGGTTCGGACGGGGAAGTGACAGCCTTGGGAACCGGATTGACCTTGCTTGCGGCGGCCATCGCCGCCGCGCTCGTCCTGCCGCTCGGCTGGCTGGTTATCGACGTGTCCAACCTCGGCTCGCGAACGATCAGTCTTACGACCGATCCGACGACTTTGCGTGTCCTCGTACGAACCACCGCCCTTGTCGCCGTTGTCACAGCAGCGAGCGTAACCGTTGGCGTGCCTCTCGCCATCCTCACCGTACAGACGACGATCCCCCTTTGTCGGTTTTGGACGATCGTGGCTGCGCTGCCGCTGGCGATCCCGAGTTATCTCGGCGCCTTCGCTGCTGTCTCGGCCTTCGGCCCTCGAGGGGTACTCACGAATATTCTCGCACCGCTTGGTGTCCCAAAATTCCCGACGATATATGGATTCGGGGGTGCGGCGATCGTGCTCACGTTCTACACCTATCCATACGTGTTCTTAACGACCCGGGCATCCCTGCTGTCGTTGGATGCCTCGCTCGTCGAGGCCGCTCGCACGCTCAACTCTGGTCGCCTGGAGGCGTTTCGGCGGATCACGCTCCCACAGATCACGCCCGGCATCACCGCTGGTGCATTACTCGTTGCCCTCTATACGCTCTCGGATTTCGGGACACCCAATATCATGCGCGTAGAGGTCTTCACCCAGTTCATCTACGCCCGCTATAACGCCTTCATGCGTGACTACGCCGCGCTCTTGTCCCTCCAACTCTTCGTGGTCACGGCGGTGATCCTGGCGATCGAATCGCGGATCGGTATCGATGAATCCGGTGCGTACGCGAGTAGTGGGAATCGAGGGGCGACGACGCTCGATCTCGGTCGCTGGCGGTACTTGGCGATGCTTCTGCCTGCAGGGATCGGTGCCGTGGCTATTTTGCTTCCGATCAGTATCTTCGGGATGTGGCTCGTCCGGACCGGACCTGGATATGCGACCGAGTCGATGACGTTTTCGTGGTCGTTCGGATGGCATTCCGTATACGTGTCACTACTGGCGGCCGGTGGCGCAATTTTGGTGGCTCTCCCGATCGCGCTTCGATCCGCCGGCTCCAACTCACGGCTGGCTAACCTCGCCGATCGGGCGCCATACGTCGGGTACGCGACGCCTGGTATCGTCCTCGCGATCGCGCTGGTGAGTTTCAGCCTCGATATCGTTCCCGCACTCTACAAGACGATTCCGTTGCTCGTTTTCGCCTACGTCGTTCGGTTCATGCCACAGGCGATCGGCTCGATCAAATCGTCCACCCTCCAAGTCGATCGAGAACTCGTCGAGGCCGCCCGAACCCTGGGCCGATCCAGGCTGAGTGCGTTCCGATCTATTACCCTGCCGTTGATACTCCCCGGTATCGCGACCGGGGCGGCGCTCGTTTTTCTCACGACGATGAAGGAGCTGCCCGCCACACTGCTGTTGCGTCCACTTCGGTTTGACACCCTCGTTACCTACATCTGGCGTGTTCAGGAAGCCGGCTTGTACGGACAAGCGGCGGTTCCCGCACTCGTTTTGATCGTCGTATCTGGACTTTCAATGGCGGTCATTCTGGCCCAGGAGGGCGGCCGTGAGTCGGGTGAGTGACTACGCATGTTGATGTTGATGTCTGACCAGGAGCCATGACGCGACCCCGCTGGCAGCGACGTTGTCCGACGGTGGCGTGGATGCGTTTCCGACCGACTCGGACCGACCCGATTGGGAACGACAGATGGACTCAAGTAGCCGCTGACGGGGAATTCAGTTCGATGCTTTCACTCGCCGATTGACATGCAACGTCGTACCTTCTCACTGGCGACAGCGACGATCGCACTTGGTGTGGCAGTCACCGTCTGGCTCATCGCCACTGAAGTCTTCCCGTATCACTCTCTGAATCACGACGAGGCGGTGTATCTCCAACAAGCGGCGATGCTCCTCGAGGGTCAGTTGAACCTCTGGCCGCCCGTCGAGGACGTGTTTCGACCCTGGTTTTTCATCGAGGACGGCGACCGCTTGTATCCCAAATATACACCCGTTCCAGCCGTGATGTTCGCACTCGGCCAGCTTGCTGGCGGCTTTCGCCTGGCCCTCGCGGGGATCGCAGCCGCCAACCTTGTGCTCGTTGTATTTCTTGTCCGTGAGCTTTTCGACGAGGAAACGGGGCTCTTGGCCGGTGTGTTGTTGCTGGCTTCGCCGTTGTTTCTGATCGACTCTGCGGTCTTTCTCCCGTATGCACCGACTACCGTCCTTAACCTCACCTTCGCAAACGCGTACGTTCGAGGGCACCGCACGGACGATCGGCGGTGGGCAGCCGTCGCCGGCGGTGCGATCGGATTGGCCTTTTTCGCCCGCCCGTTTACGGCGGTGTTGTTTGCTCTCCCGTTCGTCGTCCATGCCCTCTGGACGATCATGAAAGATCCTCCACGGGCCCTGCCCCGACAGACCACCACAGCCCTTCTCGGTCTCGGTGGTGTCGCGCTTGCCCTCGGCTACAACGCCGTGATGACGGGGTCTCCGTGGCTGTTTCCCTATCAGGAGTTCGCGCCCCTCGATGGACTCGGGTTCGGCGAACGGGAGATCCTCGGTCACGACATTCGATACACCCCGGAATTGGCACTGCGTGCCAACCGGGAAGTGCTCGGGCTCTTTTTCACCAAATGGATTACCGGTGGCACGATCGGGGCGGCCCTAGCCGCCATCGGGGTGACCTACACGGCCCGTGAGCGGTTCTCGTCGACACAGGCCGTGCTCGCTGGACTGTTCGTGACCTTTTCGGTCGGAAACGTCTATTTCTGGGGCAATTTCAACATCTTGGGTGATCTCGAGCGAACCGGTGATGGCCTCGTCGGGGCGTTTGGCCCTTACTACCACTTCGATCTCCTGATCCCGACTGCGGCCTTTGGGGCCGTCGGGCTTCTCTGGGGCGTGCGGTCGATCTATCGGCTTCTCGATGGGACCGTCGACCGTCGGGGGGCACAGGCGGCCGTGGCCCTGATCGTGGTGATGAGTGCGATCGCGCTGGGTGTCCCAACCACGACGACATACGAGACGGTGATCGATCGAAACATGGAGGCGACGAACACCTACGAAACGGTGTATGCACCGTTCGATGGTGGCCCGCCGAAGGACTCGCTGATCTTACTCCCGGATCCGTATGGCGACTGGCTCAACCACCCCTTTCAACCCCTGCGGAACGATCCTGGATTCGATGGCCGAGCCGTCTATGCGATCAACGACCGTCCCTTCGAGGTCATCGATGCGTTCCCGGATCGATCCGTGTACCGGTTCGCCTACCGTGGCGTGTGGGCGCCCTACGATGGATCCCCGGACGCAGCTCGGCTACAGGCGGTCCGTGATGTCTCCGGCGACCGGATCCGGTTCAGAACGACCCTCGGCATTCCAAAGGGGGCGATCGGCGTCACGACCCGAATTGAAACCGAGGAAAGCAGTGCCTACTACGTCGCTCCAAACGCCTCCGGGATGGATTCGATGACGCTTGAGCTGACGCTGCGGCCCGATCAGCTTCGACTGACCGGTAATGTTCGACCCGTCACCGAGGAACCTGTAACCATCGACGATCGTGACACGGTTGAGTTGACCGTCTTCGTCGACTACGGCGCCGGTGGCGGGTTCAGTTACCGGTTCGAGTTTCCGGTCATGAGTGACGGCACGGAGGTACGGACGTTGACCCCTCGAATCGAACGATGCCGGAACGTCCGTGCCTGCGGTGGATCGGCAGCCCACGTCCCCGCAATGGCGCCGACGGATGTGTTCGTTCGGACGGAGTTAGTCGCGATCGATCCCAACCCATAAGTTTAGGTTTGCCTAATTTTCTCTGCATGCAGTTGCGCCGACGTGACGTCGTGGCAGCGTTGGCGGCTGCGGGTGTCGCCGTTGGTGGTGTCAGTGCGGTGGTGTGGTCGAATGGTGACGATGACGATGACGACAACGCGTCCTCGGATCGTCCCCTCACCGACGCACAACTCACCACGCTGATCGCGACGGCTGAGGTGCTCTATCCGTCGGCCCTTGAGAACATCGAGGAATTCACCACCGGATATATCCAGGGCCGTGCGGCTGCGTCATCCGAACGCGCGACGGGTATCGCAGACGCCCTTGCCTATCTCGACGAATATACGAACGCGTGGTTCGATGCGGACTTCGCCTCACTCGATGTCGAGGATCGTCGTGAGGTGCTCGATCGGATGAACGCCGGCAGTGCTGAACCGGATCCCGAGGGATCCGACGTCGAACGGGTTCGCTACTACCTCATCAACGAGTTGTTGTTCGGGTTGTATACTACACCGACCGGCGGGAAGTTGGTCGGCATCGAGAACCCCCAGGGCCATCCTGGCGGCCTTGGGAGCTATCAACGGGAGTCGCCACCGTGAGCGGAACACCGGAGCGGACGCCGTCATCACGGGTCGACGTCTGTGTCATCGGTGCGGGGCCGGCGGGCATGTTGATCGCCCATCGGCTTGCCGACCGAGGCTATGATGTTACTGTCCTAGAGGCCGGCGAACGATTCGATTTCGAGCGCCGACTGAGTCGAATGGAGCGAACGATCCGCCCGGCGCACGATCCGGAAACGGTCTGGGATATGGGTGGCGACCGTGACGCCTATTCCTCAACGGGTGAGTGGTTCTACCCGCTCAACCGGGCACGGGTCAAAGGGATGGGGGGAACGACACTCCACTGGCAGGGGATGGTGATGCGGTTACACGAGGCCGACTTCGAGACGAACACTAGATACGGGATCGCCACCGACTGGCCGATCGCGTACTCGGATCTCAAGTCCTATTATGCTGCGGCCGAGTCGGCGCTGGGCGTCGCCGGTGCCACGGACAATCCGTTTGGGCCACCCCGCTCGGAGCCCTATCCGATGCCCGCCTTTCCGCCATCCCACAGCGATTCCATCTTCGCGGAGGCGTGTGAACGGCTTGGGGTCACGATGCACTCGATTCCGAACGCCCGGAACTCCGAGCCCTATGACGGCGACTCACAATGTGTGGGGTACGGAACGTGTAAGCCGGTCTGTCCGTCTGGTGCGAAGTACGATGCGACCCGTCACGTGGATAAAGCAGAAGCGGCGGGTGCCCGCGTCATTGATCAGGTCCCGGTTCAGCGACTCGAACACGATCGATCCGGTGAGACGATCGAGGCGGCCGTCTATGTCACCCCCGAAGGGGAGACCTACCGTCAGGAGGCCCGCCAGTTCGTCGTCGCCTGTGGCGGTGTGGAAACACCGCGGTTGTTGTTGCTGTCACGCTCTTCGGAGTACCCGGATGGGCTCGCGAACTCAAGCGGTCTCGTCGGGCGGTATTTCATGGATCATCTCTTTGCGGGGACCGGTGGCACGATCGACCGACCGACCCGACAGAACCACATCGGATTTCTGACCAGTGAAACCCATCAGTTCTACGACGATCCGACCGAGGGTACTGACGGGGGGATTCCACCCGACCCCGGCGATCGTGCTGAGTTCACCCCCCTGAAACTCGAATTCTTCAACTACGCCGGTCCCTCACCCGTCGAACTAGCGCTCGACAGTGAGGAGTGGGGCGATGATCTGCTTGCATCCATTCGGGACGCCTACGGGAACAGTATCGCGATGGGTGGACTCGTCGGTCAACGCCCCAGAAAGGAGAATTTCATCGGACTGGATCCCTCGGAGACGGACGATCATGGCAATCCCGTTCCGAAGATCCACTGGCGTGTCGATGAGGCCACAAAGCGAACCATTCGTCGCGCAAACGAGATTCAAGAGACGATTCTGGCTGAACTCGATGCCAAAATCACCTGGCAGGTCGGCCCCGAAGAGACTGGTCCTGCGTTTCACCACATGGGTACGACCCGGATGGGCACCGATCCGGCGACGAGCGTGGTAACACCACGGATGCGAACACACGATCTCGATAATCTCTGGATCGCCGGCAGTAGCGTTTTCGTGACCAGCGGGGCGATGAACCCGACGCTGACGATCGCCGCCTTAGCGCTAAAGGCGGCCGACCATATCGACAAGACGCTTTAGGGGGTCCGGATACAGCTGGCTCTCCCAGTGTACGTCTCGAACAACAGGATATCGCCGCAAAAAATCAGTTGGCGTAGGTGTCGATAATCTCGTCGAGCGTCTTTTCGTCGTCCGCTGTGGAGTCTTCGTCCTCGTCAACGGCGTCGGGTACCGGTTCGTCGTCTCGTTCTTCCTTTCGTTCGATGAGCGCGTTGGTTGTCATGGCCGTTACTCCGTCGAACACGGTTAAATCCTCATCGATCTCATTTACCGTCGCGTTCCGAGGCAGTGACCGGTATGCAGCACCGATCCGGCAGAACCAGCCATGACTACCCACGCCAGTAGCCTACTCGGATTCTCTCGCCAGCGGACCGAAACGCAGGCGCCGGTGGATGGCCATCGATAGACCTGATTCATCGATAATAGCGCTCCGAACGAATCGAGGATCGGATATTTATCGTTTCCTGTAGACCACCCTACATGCGCAACGCCAAGATCGTCTGTACCCTGGGGCCTGCCTCGGACGACACCGATTGCATCGATGGCCTCGTCGAGGCAGGGATGTCGGTTGCCCGGCTCAATGCGAGCCATGGTTCGACCGACCATCGGGCGACGATCATCGACCGGATCCGCGCGGTCGATGAACAGCGGGATGACTGTGTCGCGACGATCCTCGACCTCCCCGGTCCGGAAATCCGGACCGCGTCGATCGAGGACGATCGAACGATCGAACTGCCGGACGGCGACACGGTCCAGTTCGTCGTCGGGGAGACCGTCACGACCGACGTCATCGGTCTCTCGACCGATATCACGGGCGTCGAGCCCGGCGATCGAGTCCTGATCGACGATGGTCGCATCGAGACAACGGTCACGGCGGTCGACGGGGACGCGGTTACGGCGACCGTCGAGTCGGGCGGACCGCTCCGAAGCCGGATGGGCGTCAATATTCCCGGCGTCGATCTCGATCTGGCGATGATCACCGAATCGGACCGCGAAGAGCTCGAACTTGCCGTCGAAAAGGCGGTCGATTTCGTCGCCGCCAGCTTCGTGAAAAACGGGGACGATGTCTATGCCGTCAGTGAAACCCTCGAAGCACTCGGTGCCGATGTGCCTGTGATCGCTAAAATCGAACGGGCCGCTGCCGTCGAAAACCTGCCGAGCATCATCGACGAGGCCTATGGCGTCATGATCGCCCGCGGGGATCTGGGGGTTGAATGTCCGCTCGAAGAGGTCCCGCTCATCCAAAAGCGGATCATCCGCCAGTGTCATCAAGCCGGTGTTCCCGTCATCACGGCCACCGAGATGCTCGATTCCATGGTCCATGAACGTCGCCCGACTCGGGCCGAAGCGACCGACGTCGCCAACGCGGTCCTCGATGGTACTGACGCGCTGATGCTCTCCGGCGAAACAGCGGTCGGCGACCATCCGGTCAGAGTCGTTGAGACCATGGATCGCATCATCCGGGACATCGAGGCCAGCGAGGAATACGATGAAGCCCGCGAACAGCGAGTCCCACGGGCGGATGCGACACAGACGGATGCCCTCGCGCGGTCAGGTCGCTTTCTCGCGAGGGACGTCAATGCGCAGGCTATCGTTGCCGCGAGTGAGTCCGGGTATACGGCGCTGAAGGCAGCCAAATACCGACCGGACATGCCCGTCGTCACGTCGACGCCGGATCAACGCGTCCGGCGGCGATTGGCGTTGTCCTGGGGTGTCGTGCCTCGGTATACGCCGTTTTCAAACGAGGGCGCCGACGCGGTGATCAGCAAGGCCGCTAGGGCGGCTATCGACGCCGGGATCGCCGATAGCGGCGATACCGTCGTCATCCTCTCGGGGATGCTGACCGAGCTCGAAGGGACAAACACGACAAACATGTTGAAAGTCCATGTCGTCGCCGATACGATCGCCTCGGGCCGACCGATCGTCGATGGTCGGGTTTCGGGTCCCGTCTTCCGGGCACCGAACGGCGATCTGACCGATGCGCCGGATGGCGCGATCGTGGCCGTTCCTGATGACTTCGAGGGCGAATTCGCCGGTGATCTCCATCGGATCGGCGGGCTCATCGACGGTCACGGCGGTGTCACAGGCTACGCCGCGATCGTCGCCCGGGAACTTGGCATTCCGATGATCAGCAACGTCACCCTTCCGACGCATATTGAGGACGGTGAAACGGTTACTCTGGATGGAGAGCGCGGAATCATCTATGAGGGTCCGATTGGCTCCCCGGAATCGATCGGTAGCCGTTGACGATCGGCGCGTGGGCCTCGTTCGACGACGGCTAATCGTTGATCCAGTTACGAGCCCGATCGACGGCTTCCGTCCATCGGTCGTATCGCCTTTCGGCCTCCTCGAGCCCCATCGATGGCGAGAACGTCTGATCCACGCGCCAGTTGACCCTGAGATCTTCGCGTGTCGTCCAGTAGCCGGTCGCTAATCCTGCTGCATAAGCTGCTCCCAACGCCGTCGTCTCATCGACTACTGGGCGAATGATATCGGTCCGAAGGATGTCGGCCTGGAGCTGACAGAGGAGGTCGTTCCTAACAGCGCCGCCATCGACTTGGAGGCTCGTCATGTCGATACCGCTGTCGGCCTCCATCGCTTCAGTGACGTCCCTGGTCTGATAGGCGATACTCTCGAGGACGGCCCGAACGATGTGTTCCCGGCGCGTCCCCCGAGTCAGTCCAACGATCGTTCCCCGGGCGCGTTGATCCCAGTGCGGGGCGCCGAGACCGGTGAACGCGGGGACGAAATAGACTCCATCGGTCGAGTCGACCCGGCCGGCGATCTCGGCCGTCTCGCTCGGATCGGCGATGAGATCGATGTCCGACAGCCACTCGACGGCGGCCCCGGTCACGAAGATCGACCCCTCCAAGGCGTACTGAACGGGCTCACCTGATCGTTGAAACCCGATGGTCGTCAGCAGGCCATGATCACTTTCGATGGCTTCAGTGCCGGTGTTCATCAAGAAGAATGACCCTGTTCCGTAGGTATTCTTCGCGTCACCGGGGTCGAAACAGGTCTGGCCAAAGAGTGCCGCCTGCTGATCACCAAGCGCCCCCGCAACAGGGATCTCGGCATCGAGCGGTCCATCCGGTTCGGTCATCCCGTAATGGGCGTCGTCGCTTGACGGTCTGACTGTTGGAAGCATCGCGCGTGGGATGTCGAACTCCCTGAGGAGTTCGTCGTCCCACTCCCGGTCGTGAATATCGAAGAGCATCGTCCGGGAGGCGTTCGTGACATCGGTAACGTGGGCACCGGTTAACTTGTAGATCAGCCAGGCATCGATCGTCCCACAGCATATCTCGCCAGCAGCTGCCCGATCGCGGAGCCGATCAGTCCCCGTCGAATCCTCAGCGTGCTCCAACAGCCATTCGATTTTCGTCGCCGAGAAGTACGCATCCGGTTCGAGCCCCGTTTTAGCCTTGATCCACCCGGATTTCCCCGCGGCCTCGAGGCTGTCAATACGATTGCTGGTCCGGCGATCCTGCCAGACGATGGCGTTAGCGACCGGTTCACCGGTAGCTCCATCCCAGAGAACGGTTGTCTCCCGCTGATTAGCGATGCCGAGGGCGACGAGTTGATCGGCGGCAACGTCGGCATTCTCGAGAGCCTGCTGGATGACGGAAACGGTATTGTTCCAGATCTCCGTCGGATCGTGTTCAACCCACCCCGGTTTGGGGTAATGCTGTTTGTGTGTCACGTAGGTGTTGGCGACAGCCGCCGCGGTGCGGTCAAAGAGTATACACCGGGTCCCGGTTGTCCCTTGATCGATCGCACCGACGTAGTGTGGTGATGACATGCTGATGTCCTCCTCGTTCAGTCAGTGACCTCCGGTCCCTCGTGGTCTGCGTACCTGGGATGGATCCCGGCATCCAGAAAAAACTAGCAGGGACTTCACCGGGATATGAACCAACAATCGGTCACTTACCCTGCGTTGGGTATCTGATCCGGATCGCGGATGGCGGAGGACCCGATGATTTTACTTCTGGCGTTGCAGTCGGTGATATGCCCCAAACTACCGCTCTCTTCCGGATCCGAACGCTGACTACACGATGTGGGACCTCTCTGCTGAGACGATGGATCTCGACTCGACCGCCCATCACCGCCTGATACCGTCATTACAGCGGTAGCGAGGCGAAAGCCCATCGGCTTTAGCCGTGGGATGAAGCCGACAACTGGGAATCTCTCCACGTTCATAGCCACGGCTGGGGTTGG
>JBDGPX010000129.1:0-12280 GCA_042219475.1 Halobacteriales archaeon | reverse complement strand
CAGTCCGAATCCGATGGTCGGATTCCACGTCCTTCAGGGCGTGGAGGAGGTCAACATCCCGCGTTCGAATCGATATCCCAACTATGGCGTCAGTCCCGCTGCATTACATCGATCTGCGTGCGTTCTGTTATGCGACGGAGGACGAAGAGCGAGTCAGGCGGGCGCTCAGAACGTTTCTCCCGGAGGAATACGACATCGATCGGGAGAAAAACGAGGGCCACCACGGTGACCGGATCGTCGTGCTCTCGACCCGTGTCGAGAACGCCGATGACATCCGTCACGTCCTCGACCAAGTCCGTCGGCTCGATGATTTGGAGACGATCCGATCGGAACTCGACGAGCGGGTCGACGAGAACTGTTCGCTCTTTTTGCAGTTCGATAAGCAAGCCGCCTATCGTGGAGCGGTAACGACCGGCGCAGGGATCATGCTCCGGGCGAAAGTCGAGGCGTATCCAGCACGGAAGGAGACCGCGGTCGAAAACGCACGCTCGGTGTTGGCAGCGGAAGCATAGGCACCGATGTTAAGCCGGGAAGGATACAGATGTCTGTCAGCGGTGATATCGACCATCAGGATAGTTCGCCACAACGTTTATCTGCTCACCAGCTGATGTGGCATTCGTTAACACAAAACGGAGTCTTTTTCGATGTACGAGTGTCCCTACTGTAACTCCGACCTGAACCGCCCTGCGAACCGCCAAACCAACCGAACGGACGCGATTCCCGGTGGAAAGACAACGGGTGCCGAACTCGTCAACTGTCCGGACTGTGGTCGCGTAATCGACGGCTTTAGCGCTCATTGAGTACCGGTCTTCACACCACCCGCCGCCGTGATCAGCCACAGGGGAAGAGCTTTCACTCCCTTCGACGAGTGGGGGTGATATGACGACCGAGGCCGATAACGTGATCGTTGGTGGCGGGATCTACGGATGTGGCACCGCCTGGGAGTTGGCGCGCCGTGGCGCCGATGTCGTTCTACTCGAGGCCGATACGGTCGCGAGTGGTGCCTCCGGTGGGCTTGGCTACCGTGGGGTGCGAGCCAATGGTCGCGATCCTCGTGAACTCCCCCTGATGGCGCGAGCATATACCCTCTGGCCACAACTGGCTGAGCGAATCGATGCACCGACCGGATACGAACGGACTGGTCATCTCCGGTTGTACGAAGCCCGTGATGACGCGCCCCGAAAGGGGAGCGAAAGCGCACCGGCGAGACAGTGGCTGCAGGAGATTAATGGTGTCGACAGTGAGATCATCGGTGCTGATCGGCTCGCTGAGATGGAGCCAGCGGTAGCCGATCGCATCGATGGCGCTCTCTTCTGTCCCAACGATGGGGTGGCCGACCACACGGCGGCGACGCGAGGGCTTGCTGAGGCTGCCGATCGCGCGGGGGCAACAATCAGGGAAGAGACCACCGTGATGGAGTTACTCACCGACGGATCCACCGTCACCGCGGTCCGAACCGAGGGTGGCGGTCGGATCGATGTGGGCAAGGAACTCCTGTTGCTGGCGAACTTCGGCGTCGCGGAGCTCCTTGAGGACGCATTCGACCTCACTCTCCCGATCTATCGGATGTTGCCACAGGTGATGAAGACTGAACCGATCGATCCAATGCCGGTCAAACATCTGATTGGCCACGACAGCCGGACGCTAGCCCTCAAAGAGATTCCGGGGAATCGAGTGATGATCTCCGGCGGCTGGCGCGGCGAATGGGATGCCACCGCCGGTCAGGGACGGACGCTCGACGAGCAGGTCAGGCGCAATGCCGAACAGGCCGGGATCGTCTATCCCGCCCTGGCCGATGTTGCGATCGAGGAGGCGGATGCCAGTCGCCCGGAAAGCGTCACGATCGATGGGATCCCGATCATCGACCGGCTGCCCGACGGATCGAATACGATCGCCGCGACGGGCTGGTGTGGCCATGGATTCGCGATTTCACTAGCGGTTAACGAGACGCTCGCAGACTGGGTAACCGATGGTGTGAAACCATCGGTGTTTGATCCCTTCGGATACGATCGGTTCGAAAACTGAGTCGAATGGCGCTATCGATAGGCGCGTGTTCGAGTGGCGTCGTTGAGCTCCTTCACCACCAACGCTCCTGTCAGGACACTCGCGGTAAGGAGCATTTTCGCGAACAGCCAGCCGGTAGCGACCACGTCGTAGCCGGCGAGCACATTCCAGAGCACGCCCGACAGGATCATCGAGATCAAGGCCGCTTCGATCAATGCCATGTAGTCGATTGCGTGAACGGGGGGCGACATCAGCTTGGCACACGATACCTAGGATTCGATACGTTTAGATGTCTCTATTGGGCCATGGGATAGGGTAACAGCGCTCTTTATGGTGATACCCCACGGCTCCGCTGGTTATTACGTTGAACAGATCCAGGAGGTAACCGGGCACTGAATATCGGCTCTCGTCGTTGCTGCCGAGAATCTCAGTCTCCCCCGCGGCCAGAACGACCGAACGACGATGGTTGTCGGCGGTAGCGAATGAGGAGATAGATCACACCCGCGATCGGGACGCCGAAAACGATGAAATACGGCAGGGCATAGGCGAATCCAACGACCAGGGCGCGCAGGACCGTCACGACGCCGTTCGCTGATTCGAGGAATGCCGCGATCACGCCGGTCTCATACCAGGCAGGCGGCCCCGTATCGGCTGGCGGCTCGGGACGCGGTTCGGTGAGGTGAACGCGCAATGTCGAGTAGGCGACTTTTTGTTCGAGTACTCGTTGCCGTGCTTCGATCCGTTCGATCTCACCCTGCACGTCCGCGAGTCGGTTTTGGACCTGGAGGATTTCTCCCGTCGTATTCGCTTCCTCATAGAGGGTCCTGAGCCGCTCACGCTCGGCGCGGAGGTTCTCAAGCCGCGCCTCGATATCGACCAGCTGATCGGTCACGTCTCGTTGATCGATGTTGACTTCCTTGACGGTCCCTTCGGCTTTCGCCTCGTCGAGTACCGTACTGAAATTCTCCGACGGGATTCGGAGGACGAGTGTGCCGCTCGTCCAAGTCTGATTGTCGACGCGGTGGAGCTTCTGATTGGTACCGCTGACGAAGCCGCCATGCGCTCGGACTGTCTCGGTTAGATTGCGTTGGCTTTTGTCGAACGAGGGGACTTCGAGTTCGAGCCGGCCCGTGCGGATGATCGCCCGCTGGCGGTTGATGTTCGTGTCAGCGCTCGCCTGCTCGTCGCCGTCGGCCGAATCGAGCTCCTCTGCGGCCGCCGTTGCCTGTGGCGTCGGCATCGGCGTTGCTGTCATGGCCTCGCCGTCATTGGCGGCCTCGTATTCGACGTCCATCTCGGCGGCATCACCGCCACCGCCTCCACCGCCGGTGGCGGCACTGCCACAACCGGCCAGCGTGACGAGCACAGTGAGCACGATCGTCAGCGACGTATGTCGACTGGAGGGCATACGTGAGTGATCGGAGCCCACCCTGAAAACCACTTGTTAGACTGAAACGCGTCTTTTCGTCTGCACTGATCGGTCAGCATCCCGAGTGGTGATCAGTCAAGCGTATCCTTGACCGGTGTGCCGTCCCGCAGTACGAGCTCGACCATGTTCGGGTCGGCAACCGTCGTGATGTCCGCCAGTGGATCGCCCGCGATGGCGATCATATCCGCTGTATAGCCCGTTTCGAGTGTACCGATGGCATCCTCGAGGCCGACCATCGCCGCGGATCCGGCCGTGGCGATCCGTACCGCCTCAAGGGGCGAAAAGCCCGCATCCTCGACCATGTGGACGAGTTCGACGGCGTTTTCCCCGTTCTCGGTGAGCGTTCCGGCGTCGGTGCCCATCGCGAACTGGACGCCCCGATCGTCAGCAATCGGAACCATCTCGAGTTGGTGATCGAGTGCCCCTCTGGCGTTTGGACTGGAGAGATATCCGTCATCCGAGGCGATCCGAGAGATGGTCGCGTAGGTGAACGTGAGGTGGACGTCGTTGGCGACCATCCGATCGATCGCCGCCTCGTCCATGAGCAGACCGTGTTCGATTGAGTGAACGCCGGCGTCGATACAGGCGTTGATCGCTTCGGCACCGTAGGCATGGGCAGCGACTGGCACGCCGTGGCGGCCGGCCTCATCACAGATCGCCGCCAATTCCTCCTGGGTATACGACAGCACCGTTCCACCGCTGGCGTCGCCGATCCCATCGGTCGCCCAGACCTTGATGAAATCCGCCCCGAGTTTGAGCCGTTCGCGTACCGCTTGCCTGACCCCGGACGGACCGTTGGCGACGATACCCTTCGATCCGATGTTGCCGCTATCGGTCTCAAGGTGCGTATCGACGTGCCACGGCAGGAGGTCCCCATGGCCGTGGGTCGCACTCAAGCCTTGCCCCGCGGCGATGATCCGTGGACCGGTGAAATCACCGGCCGCAATCCGGTTTCGAACTGCCATCGGCAGATCATTTGCACCACCACAGTCACGGACGGTCGTTACCCCGGCCTTGAGTGTTCGCTGGGCGTTCCGGAGCGTTCGAAGCGTCATCTCCGGCGGCGAGGTCGCAAAGAGATCCTCCGTCGAGCCGGTCTCGGCATCAGGGCCGGTGAGATGGACGTGACCGTCGATCAACCCCGGCATGAGAGTGTGATCGGGGAGGTTTCGTTCGATGTCGGCATCGTTCGCATCGATGCCCTCGGCCGGACCGACCGCCTCGATCGTGTCGTCTTCGATCAGTACCGCGCCGTCATCGTAGACGTCGGGGCCCGTGATGACGTGACCCGCTCGCAGGTATCGTCGCATACCTCCGCTGAGATTCGGGAGGCGAATATACGTTGGCTCCGCGGCGAACCTCCGTTCATTCGGTGGCGTCCTCGATCGCTTGCCAGACTCGCTCGGGTGTCAGCGGCATATCCACATGATCGATACCCAACGGTGCCAGGGCGTCGACGACCGCGTTCACGATCGCCGGGGGAGCGGCGATGGTTCCTGCCTCGCCGATCCCCTTCGCCCCGAGTGGGTTGCCAGGAGCTGGTGTTACCGTCGCCTCGGTTTCGATATCGGTCAGGTGGCCGGCCTTCGGGATCGCATAATCCTGGAGCGATCCGGTGACGAGGTTGCCGTTGTCGTCGTAGATGCCGTTCTCATAAAGGGCCTGGCCAAGCCCCTGGGCCACACCACCGTGGACCTGGCCCTCGACGATTCGGGGATTGATCCGGCGCCCACAGTCGTCAACGGCGACGTAACGCTCGAGGTCGATCTCGCCGGTCGCGGGATCGACGCTCACAGTAGCAAGATGGGTCCCGAAAGTGTAGGCGGTCCCGTCCGGTTCGAAGAAGGTCGTCTCTTCGAGCCCTCGGTCCATATCATCGGGGAGATCGCCGCCGTAGGCCGCTCCGGCGATCTCCGGGAAGCCGACCGCCCGATCCGGGGCGCCTGTCACCCGGAATTCACCGTTGACAGTTTCGATATCCGACGGATCGGCCTCTAGACGGTCGGCCGCGATGCGCTCGGCCTTCTCCCGGACCGCCTTGGCGCTCTCGACAACGGCACCCCCACCGGTCACCGTGCTCCGGCTACCGAACGTTCCGGTTCCCTCGGGGACTTGTTCGGTATCCCCTTCGATCACTTCGATGGACTCAGGGGCTACTCCGAGCTCATCGGCGACGATCTGGGCATACGTGGTTTCGTGACCCTGTCCATGGGAGTGGCTCCCTGCGTAGACGGTGACGCCGCCACCCGGACGAACCCTGACGACACCGCTCTCGAAGCCGGCGCCGGTCGATTCGACGTAGTTGGCGATCCCGATCCCGACGTACTCGCCACCATCGCGGCGGCTGATTTGGCTCTCCCGGAGGTCATCGTATTCGGCCGCCTCTAATGCGGCGTCGAGTGCCTTTTCGTAATCGCCGCTGTCGTAGACCGCTCCGGTCGGCGTCTCGTGGGGGAACTGATCGGGGTGGAGCTGGTTCCGTCGGCGGATCGTGACCGGATCGATGTCGAGATGATCGGCGGCTTTGTCGATCAGCCGTTCGATCACGTAGACCGCCTCCGGCCGCCCGGCCCCGCGATAGGAGTGAACCGGCGCCGTGTTCGTATAGACCGCGTGGGTGTGACAGTAGAGTGCCGGCATCGCGTACTGCCCGGCGAGCAGTTGACCCCAGCTGGCGGCGATACCGGGCGCATATCCGAGCGGATAGGCGCCGACGTTCGTGGCGGCCTCGACGCTGAGTCCGCGGATCGTTCCGTCGGAGTCGAGCGCGAGTGCCGCCTCTGTGGCATGATCCCGGGCGTGGGCGCCGGCGAGATAGTTCTCGGTCCGGGTCGCGGTCCATTTCACGGGTCGATCGGTCCGGATAGCACACCAGGCCGCGAGGGCATCACCCGGATGATGATGGCCCTTGTGTCCGAATCCTCCCCCGACCGTCGGCGCGATCACCTGTAGTTTCTGCTCTGGCAGCCCGAGGGTGTTCGCCAGTTTCGAGCGGTGGCGATGGGGTGATTGGGACGTCATCTCGACGGTCAATCGCTCGTCGGCGGGATCATACTCCGCGAGCGCCGCCCGGGGCTCGATCGCGTTCGGAATCAGTCGGTTGTTCCGGAGGGAGAGCTCGACGGTTTCCTTGGCCTCCTCGAAGGCTGTCTCCGTGGCGGCTTGGTCGCCGAGCTCGTGATCGATCGCGACGTTGTTCGGCGCAGCATCGAACAGCGTCGGTGCATCGGTATCGGTTGCGGCGCCCGGGTCCGTCACTGTCTTGTGTCCGTCGTAGGTTACGTCGATGGCGGCGGCCCCATCGGCAGCGGTGTACCGGTCGGTCGCAACGACCGCGGCGATCGGTTCCCCCTGATAGCGAACACGATCCTGGGCGAGCATCGGATGACCGGGAATCGCATCGTCGATCTGTGGAACCGTCGTGGCGATCATTCCGGGTGCGTCCGATCGCTCGATATCCGCCCACGTGTAGACGCCGATGACGCCGGCCATCTCGCTGGCACCCTCGGTATCGATCGTCTCGATGTCAGCATGACCGCGTTGGCTGCGGTGGATGGCGAGATAGATCATCCCCGGTGTCGACAGGTCGTCGGTGTACTCAGCGCGGCCTGTCAGGAGGGCGGGGTCCTCACGCCGCTCGACGGGTTCCCCCACGAACTGCTCTGGTGGCATACAGGCCGTTCGAAGACCGCCCCTATTAGCTGTAGGGGGAGCTTCAGTGCGTACTGTATTCATTGGGATAGACGGAGCCTTGATTACCGGACTACCAGTTGATGTGGATATGCCTGATCGAATGTCCACACCATCCGTCGATGATCGGATCTTCAAATCCGTAAGCAACGATTCCGATGGCGATGTCGGTTGTGATACGTATTTCTGGTTCGATCAGACCGACGATCTGATCCACGCTCGCTACGAGGGCGGTGTCATCCGGTTGGGGCACCTAGTTGGCCTCCACACCGGTGAGAAGATTCGGTTTCGATATACTCATGTGACTACCAATGACGAAACCGCGACCGGCCAGTCGACCGACACGATCGCGGTCCTTCCCGATGATCGGCTTCGACTCCACGAAGAGTGGTCGTGGGATCCCAAAGCCGGGTCCGGGACGAGTGTCATCGAGGAGCTCACCGAAGATGAATACGAGACAATCAGGATTCGCTGACTGGTTCGGTCAGCGCTACCGATCCGTGAACACCTCACCGCCATAGGGATAGTCCATCTGGGATTGGATCTCAGCGCGGATTTCGGCATCGGCGAGTTTCTCGACGACATAGAGGCCGAGATCGACTGATGAAGAGACTCCCCGAGCGGTAATCACATCGCTGTCTTCTACGACACGTTCATCGCGGACCTCACAATACGCCTTCAGCCGCTCGAAGGCGCTTGGGTGGGTTGTGGCGGCTTTGCCTTCGAGCAATCCCGCCGCACCGTATAACAACGAGCCAGTACAGACGCTTACCTTCCACTCACAGTGCCCGGCAGTCCGGACCCAATCGACGAACGCCTCGTCATCGATCAGCGTCCGCGTCTCGATACCGCCGGGCATGAATACCATGTCATATTCCCCGAGATCGGGATCGATGCGATCGATAGTGAAGGTCAGGTTGCCGGTCGCCGTTGCGGTCTCGGTGTGTGCACAGATATCCCAGTCGATGTCCTCCCGATAGCCCATCGTCCGTAGTCGCGTGATCGGATCGAACGCACCAACGAAATCCAACGCTGTTAAACCATCGTAGAGACAGAACGCGATCTCCATAGCCGTTCCATGCTTGGCCGATAGAACAATGTTGTGCCGATCGGATGGATAAAAGCCATTGTCCAGTCGCCGCAAGCTATCGTATGTCCATCGAGCTACCGGTCGATCAGGCACGCCTTCGCTCCGATATCGAATCCAACGGCGAGTTCGGCGCGATCGATGCCGACGGTCACGGCCGAACGGTCCTCGTCGGCACCGAAGCTAACCGACGGGCACGCGAATACTTACTCGAGCGGATGGAAGCCGCCGGCCTCGATACACGCGTCGATGCGGTCGGCAATATCGTCGGTCGATGGGAGCCTCCGAGCGCTGATCCGGATGCGGCTCCCGTCGCGGCTGGCAGCCATCTCGACTCAGTCCCCGAAGGCGGAATCTTCGACGGGCCGCTCGGCGTTTATGCGACGCTGGAAACGGTCCGGGCGATGCAGGACGCCGGTGTCGATCCACAGCGCCCCATCGAGGTCGTCTCCTTCACCGAGGAAGAGGGAACGCGGTTCGCCGGCCTGCTCGGCTCGTCGGTCGCCGCCGGGGATCGGACCATCGGAGAGGTCTACGCGCTTACCGATGACGGCGAGACCTTTGAGGAAGCCCTGACGGAGATCGGGTTTGTGGGTGAGGGGCGGTTGGATGCAAGTAACTGGGATGCCTGGCTCGAACTCCACGTCGAACAGAGCACGCGCCTCGAGGAAGCCGGCGTCCCGGTCGGCGTCGTGACGGCGATCACCGGCATCTCGACGTGTCAGGTGACCATCCAGGGGGAAGCCAACCACGCAGGCGCCACGCCGATGGGCGAGCGTACCGACGCACTCGCCGCAGCTAGTGAGTTCGTCCTCGATGTCGAATCGGCGGCCAACGAGGTGGTCGATTCGATCAGCGAAACGGCCGTCGGGACGGTCGGCCGACTCGATGTTCGTCCCAATGCCTCGAACGTCGTGCCGGGGCAGGTCGACCTCAGTATCGACATCCGCGATGTCGAGTACGCGGCCATGGACTCGATCGCCGAACGCGTTCAGACGAGCCTCGACCGGCTCGAGGACGACCGCGGCGTCGACACCACGTTCGACCGGCCCTACGACTTGCGGCCGACGGAGATGAACGACCGCTGTCGGGAAGCTCTGCATACAGCCGCCACCGCCGTCGGCATCGATGCACCGGACCTCCACTCAGGGGCCGGTCACGACAGTCAGCGGATCGCCGACGTCACCGATGCTGGTATGCTCTTCGTCCGATCACAGGACGGCATCTCTCACAACCCCAAAGAATGGACCGACTGGACGGACTGTGCTGCAGCGACCCGGGTCCTGGGGGGTGCACTCGCCTCGCTTGCTGGCGTCCAGGGCGACTGAAGCGTCAATCGACCGGCGATTGCCATTCGAAGGGGTGGTTTCTCAAGGGGCCGGGACCCCATAGGTGTATGAGCCGGACCGGATACCTCGCGCTTGGCGGTGCCGTACTCCTCTATGTGACTGCACGGCTCGTGCCGCGATTCGGAGTGGACGAACGGGTGTTGGGGCTGTCGATCGAGCCACTCACACAGATGATTCTCACGATCACCGCCGTGGTGCTTGGCGGTTATGGCGTCTATGTGGTCGTCGGTGGGTATCTGCTCGATGAAATCACAAGCAAACGCCGCCGACACGATGTTCGAAACGTCCTCCGGCTCAGCTTCGGAATACTGACACTGATCGCTTGTTTTGGCGTGGTGACGCGCAACTGGGTTAGTGTGCTGTTCTCGCTGGGCGTCTTCGGCTTCGCGGTTACGTTCGCGCTTCAGCAACCGCTGTTTTCGCTCATCGGCTGGCTGTATATCATGGTCAAACGACCCTACCAGGTCGGCGATCGAGTGGCGATCGAGGGCACCCGAGGCGATGTCGTCTCGATCGATTTCTTCGTTACCGAAATCTGGGAAACCGACGGCGAACTCATCTCATCTAATCAGCCGTCGGGCCGTATCATCACCGTTCCCAACAGCGTCGTGTTGTCCTCCCATGTCGTGAACTTCTACGGCGACGGCGTGCCCTACGTCTGGAACGAGCTGACGATTCAGGTCGCCTACGAGACCGATCTGGAACTCGCGACCGATCTCATGACCGAGGAGGCAACGGCGTTCCTCGGCACCGAGATGGCTGATCATATCGCCGAATACCGGGATCGACTTGAGGCGACCCCTGTCGAACTCGATGTGGCTGATACCCCGACCGTCAACCTGACCCAAAAGGAGTCGTGGGTCGAACTCAAGCTTCGCTATCTCGTCCATCCACGGCGGGGGACACGGGCCCGGAACGCACTGTACGAACGCATCATCACCCGATTCAATGAACATCCGGACGAGGTAATGTTCCCGGTGAGTCGCAACCGGTGATCGTCGGTTCCGGAATCCGGTTCAACTGACGTCTCGCCGGGTCAGGAGGACGTAACCAAATCCAAGCGTCAGAACCGCGACGACGATTGCGAGTGGCGTAGCGAGATAGCCGCCGATGATTACGACGTCGATGACGATTCCCGTCCCGATGATCGCCACGATCGCGATGATGAACCACCGAACGAATCGACGGTTCGGACGGAGTGCTGGGTCCTGATTGCTCACTGATGATCGGACTCTCATCTAATCTCCTGTAGCCAGTAGGGTTGGAAGTGTCGGTTCGTTGATTACCGATAGCACCCCGGTTGTGGATCGACATGCGGGGCTTCCATGAGATCGGCTCGGGGTTGTTCGTCGATCCACTCGAGCAGCCCGATCAGTTCCTCGACTGCCGCCTCGAACAGCCGTTTTCCCTTCTCCGGTGTCGCGTCGGTCTGATCGCCATAGGCGCCGTTGTCGGAGCTATCGACGGCATCGTAGGTCACCCGCGAGCCGTGAACGCCATCCAGTTCATCGACATCATAGACGCCGTTGTCACGCGCCTCCTCAAGTCGATCCTCGGCCACGAGGCCGCCAGCCAGATGCATGATCATCGCGGTCTCTTTCGGACCGGCGTGAGGCCCGTTCTGATCGAATACTTCATCGATCAATTCCGGGATACTCTCGTCCCACATCCACTCGCAGGCGAAACAGACGTCCTCGCTCCGGAGCTTACGGCCCACTTCGCGGAGATGCCGTGTATTCCCTCCGTGTGCATTGACATAGATTACCCGATCGATGCCGTGATATGTGAGGTTCCGGGTGAGGCTCTCGACGTATGCCCGGAAAACCGGTGGATCGACCCACATCGTGCCGTGGAACTGTTTGTGATGGGGACTGACTCCGATGTTGACGGTCGGCGTACAGAGATAGCCTGATCGGTCCGCAGCAGCTCTAGCCAATCCTTCAGCGATCAGATGATCGGTCGCAAGCGGGAGATGGGGGCCGTGTTGTTCGGTCGATCCAAGGGGGACTATGGCGACCTGTTCGGACGCGATGTAGTCGCCGAGTTCCGGCCAACGTTTATCGCCGAGATACATTTGTCATCCATGGCAACCTCGTGTTGTGATTTAAGTCTTATAGAAATACAGGAGAAAACCAACCCATGAAGCGGTTGGATGAATCCGTAAGCTATTGACAAAATCCACCGACAAACACTCGCCCAACTCCCAAATACACCTCAATCTACGCCTCCACTTGCACTCTCCCTAAAGGAGGTGCGAATCGAGAGGAATAGTGCACTCCTCTCGGAATCGCTGTCGGACCGATACATTACACGAATCGGACGATCGTAGCCGTGTCGGGATAGTCAGGGTGCGCCGACGATCACGAACTGGCTTTCCCCGTCACCGTTTTCGATCTGTCGGGTCGCCTCGGGAGCGACACGCAGGGCATCACCCGAGGCGAGCTCGACTGATTCGTCTTCGACCGTAATCGTCGCCTCCCCGTCGACGAGGTAATATACTTCTTCTTGGCCGTCATCGGCATGGTCGTGGGACTTTCCGGTCCATTCAGGCGGGCAATCGACGACGGTCAATCCGAGCTCCTCACATTCCAGCGGATTCCGGAGGAAATGCATCGAGTCGGCAACCGGTTCGACGTCCCCATAATTGGTTTTCGTATACATCGTCATCCATTCGTATTCGGTTAAGCTCAGAAACCGCTGCATAGCTCTGCGTTCACCTCC
>JBDGPX010000002.1:0-12397 GCA_042219475.1 Halobacteriales archaeon | reverse complement strand
TCTCGTAGATGTACTCGAAGGCCGCCATGGCGTCCTCGACGGTGGCGTCGTTGGGCGCGTTGACGGTCTTCGAGATCGCCGAGTCGACGCCCTGCTGACAGGCACACTGGACGGCGGCGTGATCCTGCGCCGAGAGGTCGGCGGTGATGACGAACAGCTCGCCGATGGCATCGGGGACGGTGGTCAGTCCCTCGACGCCGTCGAACTCGTTGTTGGCCATCTGCTCTTGGGCCTCCGCCTTGACCGCCTCGACGTCGATGTCGTTGGACTCGAGGGTCCGCAGGAAGTAGTCGTCGAACTCGACGAGCATCTCGTCACCCTGGACGTCATCGGAGACGTTCTTGTAGTAGGCGACGTTGTACATCGGTTCACAGCCGCCGGTCGTATTACCGACCATCGAGGTCGTCCCCGTCGGGGCGATCGTCGTGGTGTTGTGGTTCCTGATGGGGAAGCCGTCTGCCCACTCCTCGGCGTCCAGGCCGGTCTGGTGTTCGAACCACTCGCGATGCGCCATCGGATCGGCGTACTTCGAATCCGACCAGTTCGTGAAGGACTCCCGCTCCTCGGCGAGTTCGTGGGAGGTCCACTTCGAGCCGTGGTTGATCTGGACCATCAGCTGACGGGCGATCTCGTTGGCGACCTCGGATCCGTACTTCACGCCGAGTTGGACGTACAGTTGGGCCAGCCCCATGATGCCGAGGCCGACCTTCCGGTTGCGGCGGACGGTTTCGGAGATCTCCTCGACCGGGAAATCCGACATCGTGACGACGTTCTCGAGGAACCGGGTCCCCCACTCGATCCGGTGGTCGAACTCGTCCATGTCGATGGCCTCCTCGAGGAACGCATCGACCGCCGCCTCGAGGGAGTCGTACTCCTCGCGGTGTTGCTCGGACCAGACCCGCCAGTCGGGCGCATCGAAGTCGGCGATCGTCGAGAGGTTGATGTGTCCGAGGTTGCAGGCCTCGTACTCCATCAGCGGTTGCTCGCCGCAGGGGTTGGTCGCGAGGATCTCATACTCCGAAGAGTCACCCGTCGGAGTCGACTCGACCGGGAAGGAGTGTTCGTCATTGATCCGGTCGAGGTAGACGACGCCAGGCTCTCCGTTCTCGTGGGCACCGTCGACGATGCGTTCCCAGACCAACTCCGCTGGGATCGAGAGTTCCTCACCGGGCTCGACGTGCTCGCCGAGGTCGTACCGGGAGTACATCTCCTTGGTCTCCTCGGTCGCGATGTGAGGCTCGCCGGTCCGGGGATTGATGAACGTGTACTCCTCGCCGTTCTGGAGGGCCTCCATGAACCCGTCGGTCACGCCGACCGAGATGTTGAAATTCGAGAGGTGACCTTCGACGGCGTTGCGGAGGTGTTTCGGTACCCGACCCTCATCGTCGATCAGCTCGCGAGCCTCCTCAAGGGCCTCCGAGAAGGTGGTATAGGTGTAGTCGTCGGGATCGTTTAGCTTGAGTGTATGGGCCAGCGAGACGTCCTTGTTCTTCGAGTGGATGAACTCGATGACATCCGGATGGGAGACCCGCATGATCGCCATCTGGGCGCCACGCCGAGCGCCACCCTGGGCGATCGTCTCACACATCTGGTCAAAGGTCTCCATGAAGGTGAGGGGGCCGCTGGCGATCCCGCCGGTCGAGCCGACGGCGTCGCCATACGGCCGTAATCGCCAGAACGCATAGCCCATGCCGCCGCCACTCTGAAACACCTCAGCGGCCTCTCTGGCGGTTTCGTGGATATCCGTCAGATCGTCCTCCGGGGAGTCGACGAAACACGCCGAGAGCTGCTGGAGCTCGTCGCCGGCGTTCATCAACGTCGGCGAGTTCGGGATAAAGGAAAGCCGCTCCATCAGCTCGGTGAACTCATCGGCGACTGCGACGACGTGCTCGCGGACCTCCGGGGGGAGTTCGGGAACGACGGTGTCGTAGGCGAATTTGCTGACGTTGTGCTCGGTCAGGGCGGTCTCGACGTCGTCCTCGACAGTCGTGCCGATCCCGAAGACTTCCGCGGCGATATCGTCCCGTCGGGGATGGTCCGGCTTGACCTGGTCGGGCGTCACCGTGATCTCGATACCCTGGCGCTCGGCCTCGTAGACCGCCTCGGCCAGGGCGATGTTCTTGCCGACACGCCGGAAGAGGTCCTCGGGCTCCTCGACGAGGTTGCCGTCAGCGTTTTTCTTGAGATAACGGGCCGGGAGGATGTTGTGATAGGCGTTGTCGGTCAACCGCTCTTTGATGGTGTCACCCTCGGTCCGTTTGATCGGCAGCGTTAGTTCGTCCGCCGAGAACGCGCGCTCGCTCATCGGGCGTTCACCTCGGGGACGACCGGTGCTCGGCCGGATTTCGGTGGAGTAGATCTGAACTGGATTCCTGTCATTTGTGGCGGAAATTCCATACTTTATCGGATTAGTTAACCGTTTCGTTTGGCGATTTTCTCCCGTACTGAGAGATGTTACTATTCTGTCTGGTCGTCACGCACAGCACCCCCCTGTGATTGGCAGGGTTACGCTGGAATGCAACGGTTGAATCGCTAATAACAATACTTAGACCGGACTGAAAGTGAAGTTTTGGATCGATGATTTCCGGGATGGCGACGGATTTCGCAGTAGAAATAAGCGGGGGTTCATCACCCATTGCGTCTGACGGAGCGATGACGATCGCCATTCATCTCGTGATCAAACCCACAGACGGCGATGGCTTCAGTTTCATATCATGTCATCCGTTACCGATCGCCGGACGGGATCGGTCCGTGGGATCGGCGGTGAAAGTAAACGACGGCGGCCGATCGCCGATCAGTCAGCCGGCGAGGCAGCCGTCGGGACGACACCATCGACGAAGTTCCGGATGATGTCGTGGCCGACGGCGGTCAGGACGCTTTCGGGATGGAACTGGACGCACTCGATGGGATACTCCCGGTGGCGGATCCCCATGACGAGTTCAGTTCCCTCGTGGTCGGTGGTTGCGGTAACCTCGAAACAGTCGGGGATGTCCGTCGCGATGAGGGAATGGTACCGGCCGCCACGAAAACCCTGTTCGAGGCCGGCGAAGACGCCCTCGCCGTCGTGATCGATCGGGAAGGCCTTTCCGTGGATCGGCTCGGGGGCCCGTCCGACCGTGCCGCCATAGGCGTAGACGGCCGCCTCCAGCCCGAGACAGACGCCAAGGGTCGGGACTGATGGACTGATCTCTCGAAGGACAGCGTTTGTGACACCGATGTCCCGGTCGTTCGCGGGATGGCCCGGGCCGGGGCTCAGGACGATCGCATCGGGATCGACCGCGCGGACCTCCTCCAGGGAAGCGGTGTTGAGCAGCACCTCCGTCTCGGCGTGGGTGCTAACGTAGTCGACGAGGTTGTACGTGAACGAATCGAAGTTGTCGATGAACAGGACGCGGGTCATGTCAATCGGTCACCTCCGGTTCCGTGGCGGGTTCGGGGTCTTCAACGGGATCGGTTTCGATGCGCTCGATGGCATCGATGACGCCGCCCATCTTCTTTTCCGTCTCCTCGTATTCGTGTTCGGGGACCGAATCGGCGACCAGCCCCGCACCGGCCTGGACGGTTACCCGGTCGGGCTCCCCATGGTCGATCGTCGCGGTGCGGATCACGATCGCGAAATCGGCGTCGCCGGTCCAGGAGTAATAGCCGACGCCGCCGCCATAGAGCCCACGGGGTTCGCGTTCGAGCTCGTCGATGATCTCCATCGACCGGATCTTCGGTGCCCCCGAGAGCGTCCCCGCCGGGAAAGCAGCCCGAGTGGCATCGAAGGCGTCGTACGCCTCAGCGAGCCGGCCGGTGACCGTCGACTCGATGTGCTGGACGTGACTGTACTTGAGGACGTTCATGAACTCCTCGACCCGGACCGTTCCGGGTTCGGCGACCCGCCGGAGGTCGTTGCGGGCCAGATCGACCAACATCGTATGCTCCGCCCGTTCCTTGTCGTCGGCGAGCATCTCGCCGGCGAGTCGGCGGTCCTCGACGGGACTGGTCCCCCGCGCACAGGTCCCGGCAATCGGGTTGCCAACGATCTCCCGGCCACGCACCGAGATCAACGTCTCGGGGCTGGCGCCGACGACGCTCAAGTCATCGAATCCGAGGAGATACATATACGGTGAGGGGTTGATGTCCCGGAGGGCAGCATAGAGGCCGAGCGGATCGATCTCGCCCTCGAGCACGCGCTTGCGCGAGATGACGGTCTGGTAGGTCTCGCCGTCGAGGATGCGTTCTTTGGTCGTCCGGACAGCCGCCTCGTAAGCGTCCTTCGGGCCGGCGGTGGCGCCCGTCCGAACGAACCCACCCGGATCGGGTGGCTCGGCTTCGGTCAGGAGCGTCTCGACGCGGTCGGCCTCGGCCTGCAAGCGATCGTAGCACGCGTCGGGATCGTCATCCGACCGAAGCACCGGCGTGAACACCAGTGAGACGGCATCGCGGGCGTGATCGAAGGTGATCGTCTTCGTGTTCAGGACGAAGCCGGCATCCGGGGTCGTCTTGTCGGTGCCGGGGTGGTCGACACCGACCTCTTCGAGCCAGAGATCGTAGACCGCATCGTAGGCCAGAAAGCCCACCAACCCGCCGGCTAACTGCTGGCGGTCGGTGTCGGGAAAGCCCGCGAGTTCGACATCGGGCAGGGCGCCCCGGAGGGTATCGAGCGTATCGCCCGAGGCAGGCGTCACCATTTCGGCCGCAGCGGTCTCCCGGAGCGGCTCGACGGTCGCCCCGTCGGGATCGACAGTAACGACGGCGTCGGGGTCGTACCCGACGAACGAGTACCGGGCGTGGCGATCCCGGGCGGTATCGGGCGCGAAGGCACCATCGGGATCGCTGGAGGCGACCTTCTCGGCACTCTCAAGCAGGAACGCGTACGGCGCCCGATCGATATCCGTTGTCCGGCCGGCGAGCGCCGCATAGGCGGCGACCGGCGTCGTTCCCTGGGGCAACGGCGCAGCGACGCGGATCACCACCGGACCATCGGCTTCGGTCGCGAGATCGACGAACGCTTCCCGGGAGAGATCGAGCGTCATCGCGAGGGCACCTCCCCGGTCGGGATGTCGGGATCCGTTTCATCGGACGTCACGGTTGCCCGTTCGATGAACGCCGCGATGGCCGTGTGGTCCTTTCGCCCCTCGGCGACCTCGACGCCGCTCGATACATCGACGGCGTAGGGATCGACCGTCCGGACGGCGGACGCGACGTTCTCGGGATCGAGCCCGCCGGCCAGGATCACCGGCGACGTCACCCGGTCTTGGAGCGTCCGGGTGGCCGTCCAGTCGGAAGTATGGCCGGTACCGCCGGCGCCGGATTCGTCGACGGAATCGACCAGGAGAGCGTCGGCGACCTCGTCGTACTCGCTGGCCACGTCGGGATCGTCGGCCGGTATCCGCTTGATGGTCGTCACATCAGTGGTCTCGGCCAATGTCCGAAACTCACCCGGCGAGAGGTCATTGTGGATCTGGACCGCGGCCGCGCCCGTTCGCTCGATGAGGTCGCGGGCGCGAGCCACCGAGTCGGGCATCGTCACGAGCGTCGTTGTGACGAACGGCGGCACGTCGGCGATGAGCTCGGCCGCGTGCTCGGGACTGATCTCCCGGTCGGTGTCGACCGGAACGTCGACGATAAAGCCGAGCGCATCCGCGCCGGCGGCGATGGCGGCATCGCGATCGTCGGGGTCAGTGATCGAGCAGATCTTGACACGGGGCATGACGGTTACACCGCGATGGTGTCGCACATGACGGCGAGCTTCTCGGCGGCCGCGCCGTCGTCAATGGTCTTGGCCGCGAGATCGACACCGTCGGAGAGCGAGTCGGCCTCACCGGCGACATAGAGGGCTGCCCCGGCGTTGGCGAGGATGATATCCCGGCGTGGATCCGTGATTTCGCCGTCGACGATCTCCTCTAAGGCAGCCGCGTTCTCCTGGGGGCTGCCACCCGCGACCGTCGAGATCTCGGCTCGGTCCAAGCCCAGATCGGCCGGCGTCAGAGTATATTCCTCGATGGTATCGCCGTCGACCTCAGCGACGCGCGTCGAGTCATGGATCGCGATCTCATCGAGTCCGGAGCCGTGGACGACCATCGCCCGATCGACCGCCATGTGTGACAATGCGTCGGCGATCACTGGGACCAGGTCAGGATCGTAGACGCCGACGATCTGAGCGTCGGCCCCCGCCGGATTCGTCAGCGGGCCGAGGACGTTGAAGATGGTCCGCATACCGAGCTCTTTGCGCGGCCCGATGACCGCCTTCATCGCCGGGTGAAACACCGGGGCCAGCATGAACCCGATGCCGTTCTCCTCGATCGCTCGTTCGACCGCCGGCGGTTCGGCGTCGACATCAACACCGACCTCCTCAAGCACGTCGGCGCTGCCCGATGACGACGACACCGAATAGTTGCCATGTTTGGCGATCGGGACGCCGGCGCCGCTGGCGACGATCGCGCTGGTGGTCGAGACGTTGATCGTATCGTAATCGTCACCGCCGGTCCCACAGGTGTCGACTAGCGGATCCCGGTCAGGGGCGATCGTTCGGGCAGCCGCCCGCATCCCCTGGGCGAAGCCGGCGATCTCGGTTTCGGTTTCCCCTTTCGCACGGAGTGCCGCCAACAGGGCGCCGATCTGGGCCTCGGTCGCGTCCTCGAAGACGGCGGTCGCGACCTCGCGAGCCTCCTCGAGTGACAGATCCTCCCCGTCGGTGACACGTTCGATGAAGTGTTGCATGAGTAATACACCAATGAACTGTTTCGATGTATGATGTACAAATCAGTACATGATCTTAAGCATATCGCTCCCAGACAGTGGTGGAATCGGTGACGGCGACGGTGTATCGACAGAACCGACTTCGAAAAGTGCTACCCCTCGGCAATCGCGATCCGTGGGCGGATCGCCTCGGCGGCCCGCCAGGCCAGACCGGCAAGCAACGAGACGATCGCGATGCCGCTGGGGCCGGCAAAGGCGATCAACAACAGCGTGCCGTTGCCCTCACGAGCGGTCGCGAAGATCCATCCCATACCGACTAATGGCAACAACGCGCTGCCGATAGCACCAAGCATCGCGAGAATGAACAGCCGGCGCTGCCACCGGTTGAACTGGATCCCGAAACCGTCCTCGCCGGGTGGGATGGCGAGCCCGCCGGCCGTCAAAACGAGCCCAACCCAGGCCATGATATACAGGAAAAACATCGCGAGGCCTTGGACGAACCCTTCGGATTCCGGCAGCGGGGACTCCATCAACAGCAACTGGCTGATCGACATCACCAACAACAAAACGCCGATTCCGGCGACGGGAAGCTGGAGGGAGCCGAGAACCGAACGGAGGGACATACCGGATGAACCGGCCCCGAATTCAATAAAACCATTCGACGCTACGAACATTGTTTGAGCATCCCTGTTGTCACCTCATATGGGGACAGCTGGGCCAACAAACCGGCCGGATGCGGCGGATCGAAACCTTCAATTAGGTACACGGAGAATCGTCGGATACGCCAGATCAGGCGACTGGGTTCGTGGTCTAGTCTGGTTATGACACCTCCTTGACATGGAGGAGGCCGGCCGTTCAAATCGGCCCGAACCCACTCACTTCTCAAGCGGTCTAGATCCCGTTTAGAAGATCAAACCGTGAGCACTCAGCCTGAATACGTCAAGATACCGGTTATAACTTGCAGTATCCCCATGAGCCCAAAGAGAGAGTGACACCACATGGTTAGCCCACCAACTGATGTCGATGACCCACACAATGGGACACAACCCAGTTCTTGTGGACATATGATGAGAACTGATCAGCAATGCGTCGTGAGGAATGGTGGAGGAATACTGATCCGGCCCCAATCGACCGGTGTTCTCCGGCTCTCGAATATCGTATGACGGGTGTTTCGGCGATCATTGCAATGGACGTTACCGATGTCGTGACGGGTCTGACGGAAGAGCGACAGGCGACTGAGGCTTGCGGTGGGGATGGATCAGTAAGATGATCGTCTCGGACTGGTGGCGACAAGCGCGGTGGCGCCTATACGCTCCGGTGTACGATTTGGTGGCCAAGCCATTCGAGCAGGGTCGTGTGCATGCGATCGAGCAGCTGGACCTCGATGCGAGCGATCACGTCCTGATCGTCGGATGTGGGACGGGAAGCGATCTCGATCACCTTCCTGCGGGCGTAACCGTCAGCGCGATAGATCTCGTGCCGGCGATGGTGCAACGAGCCGCGAACCGAACGAAGAAACGCGACATCGACTGCGACGTCCAGGTCGGAAACGCTCAGGCCCTCCCGTATGAGACTGATACGTTCGATGTCGTCCTCCTCCATCTGATTCTTTCGGTCGTGCCCGACCCAACGGCCGTCGTCACTGAAACGGCACGGGTCCTCGATGCCGATGGTCGGGTATCGATCTTCGATAAGTTTCTCCCTGGGGAGACACCATCACTTCCGAGACGACTCGCCAATCCGCTGGCGAGAGTGTTGTTCTCGGATCTCACCCGTCGACTCGATATGATTCTAGCTGATGCTCCCCTCGAAATAACGACACAGGAGTGGATCCTTGGGGATCTGTACACGGTCGCTTTGGCTCGCCCGGTCACGGAACGCGAGCGGAGCCTCAAGCGTCCACAGGAGCCACGACCGAATCGAGGGTGACGTCCTCAACCGATGGAATTACACATGCGTACTGATGGGCGGGCTAGGTTCTTTTCGAAGGGTGTCGCCGGATTGTGATTCACTGAGCAGGCGAATGAACTGGCCGGCGTTATCGATCAGCTTGTTTTCCGCCTTCCGGAGGTGTTCCTCAAACGTCGCTCGGGCAACCGTTGTCTGTTCTGCAAGCTCGCTGGTCGAGCACTGCCGAGGTTGGTTGTAATACCCCTTCTCCAGCGCGAGTTGGAGTGCCGCTAATTGTCGATCGGTTAACTCGCCGAACAGCTGATCGATCGGCGTGAGGAGGCTGTGGGGAATTTCGCTTTCTTTCAATCCGGTCTTCGAGAGGACATCGACCTCACGATCGGATTCGAGATCCGCATGGAGAGCCTGAATGTCGGTCTCATCGAACGCGATCAAACTATACTGTTCCCAGCCTTGTCTGTGAATCGTCGGCGGCTGATACAGACAGTTGTGTTCCTCGAACCGATCAATGATCGAGTTCTCGACCGGACACAGACACGCCTTTGTCACGACATGCAGTCCAGATTCGTCCGCTGAGCGGTGAAGGATCGTGCCCAGTTTATCGATTTCCTCGAGGAGTGCATCCTGGGATGCGTCCGGGGCGGTGATCTCCAGCAGTTGACAATCACTCAAGTACCATTCCCTGATGGTGAGGTTGGGAAATCGGCCCGAAAGCTCCCGATACGGACACTCATGGCGAAGCCGAAACGACGCCTGGTAGAGGCTCATATCATACCACATACGGTTGGACCGTTACTAAAAATATGCCAGTTATAGCCGGCATCACCTCTTTGGATTTCTTCTCGGTAGTGGTGACTGCAATGAGCGAAATCACGCCAACTACCCTGAATACCCGCTTGGAAGCCGACACGCCGGATCCACTCATACTCGATATCCGCCCCCCTAACGAATTCGAGGAGTGGCACATTCCAGGAAGCACGAACATCGATATCTACCATGAGCTCAAGGAGGATCCGGAAAGCACGGACGACGCCCTGTTTATCGACGTACTAAAACGGGCGACGTACGGCGATCGAACGCTCTTCGCGGCCGCCCAAGCCGGCCACATCGAGAACTTCGTCGATACATTATTCTGGATCGCCGTGCCGCTCTATTTGACCAGCCACGGCCTAGGGATCGCGGCGGTTGGGGTCGTCGTCGGGGCACATAGTGCGATGTACTTCCTCCAGATCGGTACCGGCGGGCTTGCCGATCGGATCGGTCGACGGCCACCGGTCATCGTCGGGATGTTCATTGCGGGAGCTGGCGTGCTTGGGATGGTCGTCGTCGAAGGGTATCTCGTATGGACCGTGATGGCGGGTCTTTCCGGCCTCGGGATGGCACTGCTCTATCCGAACCTGATGACGGTGCCCGGGGATGCCTGTCATCCGACGTGGCGGGCCGCTGGCATGGGCGTCTACCGTATGTGGCGGGATGCTGGCTACGGGATGGGGGCGATCGTGATCGGGCTCGCGATGCAGGGCGTGAGCCTTGAGTTCGCCTTTTATCTCACTGGTGGACTGATGTTCGTCTCAGGGGCAATCGTTTACTGGTGGATGGAAGAGACGCACCCCGACTTCGGGACACATACCCCACCAGTAGTCGCCGGCGATCGCGATCCGGCGGCGGCTGGCGACTAACGGATTCGTTTTGAACGGTTCAGCGGATGCTACCACCGGAATCGAAATCAGGTCTGCTCCGTTAGCCGGTCAGAACGATCGGCGATAGATGTCGGTGGGATACGACTCATCGCCGATCTCGAACTCGCTTTCCCCCACGCGTTCGAATCCGCGTGCTTCGTAGAACCGTTGGCCGATCGTGTTGCCGGATAACATCTCAAGTTGCAGCGCTTCGATGTTGTCCGGCAGGAGATCGATCCCATGCCTGAGCAGCCTCGTTCCGACCCCGTCACCCCAGTCGTCGGGATGGACGTAGATCTCCTTGAGTCCCGCTTGGTGCTCACAGACGAAGGGTTTCGTATCATCCCCCCACCGAAGATAGAGATACCCACGAACGGCTCCGTCACGGACAGCAACGAGGATTCGGTCACGGTCGTTCCAGACCCGATCGGACCATTCTGCTACCATCGCGTCGGATGGCTCGACGGGTATCTGTTCGCGTACCTGCTCGGGGAGTAACACCCGATAGGCTTCTCGCCACGCCAACCCGTGGACACGGATCATCTCCTCGATGTCGTCCCGGTCCATCGGATGACGGATATCCATACCGGGACTACCGATCAACTACAAATAAACACCCATCACGCCCGGATGCCGTTTCGGCTTCATAGTATCGCAGAAGCAAGCCGCGAGTAGTACTCCGCTGAGACTACCGACGAGAAATGGGGACTGATCCGTCGATGGCTCGATCGTCGCTGCCGAAGGAACAGTAGCCGCCTGAAATACAAAGGAGAGTTCCCTCGTGACGACCAGGCGCCTATCCGGAGGAGAGATGATGACTCAACAGGTTCCGCTCGGCACGCTGGAGATGTTCGGCGACCGTCGAGGAGTCGACATCCAGTTCGGCGGCGATGTCTTCCGTCGATACGCTCCGGGGAACCTCATAGTAGCCCATTTCGAAGGCGGTTTGGATCACCTCTCGCTGCCGATCGGTGAGCCTGTCCAGCGGTTGCTGTCGGCCCTGATACTCACCGAGCTTCCTGAGATCCGGGGATACTCCCTCGCGTTCATACTCGTCGATGGTCCCGGCGATCGCCTCCTGTGATCCAACGAGTGACATCGTCACACCGTCATCAGTTACCTCCGGTTCACAAGTCCCCATCAACTCAGCCACGTGATTGGTGATCTCATCCGAGAGTTCCGGCGCATAAAACGCGATCACGTACAGGTGACTGTCCGTCGAAGTCGTGACCCGCTCCCATTCCTCGACGTACTCTATGGCGTCGAGTCGGTCCTCATCGACCGGTCGGTCGACCTCGACCTGTATGATAGAACTATCACCATGGCACGCGAGTTCCTCGAACTCCTGGATGCCCGCCGCCTGATAGAGGGAAACGAGCTCGTCGATGCCGAGGTCCTCGAACTCAGCATCGCCGATCGTGACGAGCGCCTCACGCATGACAGAGGGTTCGATAGTTACTCAATAAAGTATTGTGCCCAATATACTGGGAGGATGCAGAGAAGTCGATTGGTTCTCACGTTCGTGAGCACTCAGTCCAGTCCATGCGGATCTGTGGGCCACTGATGATGACAATGACTGCTGTCGCATACACAGCGAGCGAAGCACAGTGATTCTTCGGGACTAACAAAAACACCCCCAGTATATCCGGAGTCATTCCGACGGCCGAACAGCCATGAGTACTACGTACGGATGTATTCATACACGCTCGAAACCCACGACCACCATCACACAGAAGAACCCCCCAGCTGGGGAGCTATTATCCTCACGGGGATGGCGGCGGCTGGCATACTGGTCACTATCACGGTAGTGGTCACGTATCCGAGCTTCGGCGTTGGAGCCCTCGTCGGAATGGTCGCATCGGTTGCCGTTCGGACAGTCCGGCGTATCGGTCGCCGGGGTGATTAGGTGGGCCCCAAGACGGTCTCGAAAACAATCTGTTCTGGCCGGATGGGCGTGAGCATCGCAGTACCAGGGGACACCAACCAATGAGCGCCATGAAATACCATGGCAGTATCGATGATTGTGTGTTGATCTTCGCTTATCGTCTGCGGATACGATCGGGATTTAGCTTGTGCGGTGCAGGGTGCTAAGCCCCCTCCCTCAACGGAGCGACCGAAGG
>JBDGPX010000101.1:0-12465 GCA_042219475.1 Halobacteriales archaeon | reverse complement strand
ACACTCCACCGCCAACGATCGCGATGACAAGTGACACCAACATTGTCAACAGGACGAGATCGGCGGATTCCACGGGTTACTCGGATCGAATACCGCCGAGTAATTAAATATTATTACTCGCGTTGACGAACATCCACCGATTGGTTGTCCTTTGTGATCGTTCGATCACGGAAAGGGGTGAGGTTTCTCGGTCAGCGAATAGCCGTCGAACGCTGGATGGTTGGCCGGCGGCAGTGAGGGCAACGAGAGTCCGACGAGTTCCGGAACGAACACCTCGGTGACGACGAGTCCTGCCGCCGCGATGTCCGGCAAGGTGAGGTCGACGGCGATCGGTGTGAGGTCGGCCGCCGCAAACGAGTCAACCAGCTCGGCGAGCTCCTCGCTCCTCGTGGCTGGGATCGCGCGGTCGACGGACACCGTCCCGGCTGGACCTTCGAAATAGACGGCCACCTCCTCGAAATGCTCCGGTCGAGCGTAGTACTCGACGTTGTCCTCGAAGTTCATGATCTCCCCGGGATCGATCGATGGCTGTCGGTCACGACACGCACTCCACTGAAGGGTCCGCAGCCCCTGTTGGAGCTCGATCACGGCATCCTCTGCGGCCCGTATCGGATCCAGATCGGCACCGGCAGCGAGCAGGAACTTCGGCATCCGGTCGTTCGGATCCACCAGCGTTGCACCGATCGCGTAACCGATGGCGGCGTCGAGATCGAGGAGTTCAATTCGGTATTCGCCGCTGGCATGAGCGGTCCGGAGTTCACCCAAGGGGCTGTCCGGGTCCTGCCCGAGACGGGGTGGCGAACGCTGTGTGAACCACTGACGCATGACCGCATCACGTTCGATGAGCTCATAGAGCGAGCCGAGCAGGGCTGTCTCGATGGTGGATCCACAGGCCGCGCCGTTGGTCGTCGGATAGTAGTGTAGCTCCTCGGCGACTGGGGCGAGAAAGAGCAATTCGGCCGGGACGTAGATCGCCTCACCCGTCGTGAGATCGTGACCCGCTACCCACCGTGCAGGCGTGGTGTGGTCGAACGGTTTCCGATCGATGGTCGTCAACTGCTCTGCCGTGTAAAACGCCAGCGTTGCCATCGGGACCCGATCGTGCCCGGCGGCGTCGAGTTCCACGGCGGCTCCTTCGAACTCCGATAAGTCGTGATATTCTGGTGGCCAGAACAGACAGTACCGCTCGCAGTACTCCCCGATCGCCGAGAGCATTCCCTGTCGAGCGGTCATTCCCTTCCCGGAGACGGCTAAGGACGGGTTCTCGGTATAGTCATCCGGGAGCAACCGCTTCAGCGAAGGCTCGACCAGTTCGGTCTGGACAGCACCCGTCGGGTGTCGTCTGGCGACCTCTGTACTGATCGAGCGAACGTGGCCGGTGGTCTTCCCCAAGAGCCGGTCGATGCCGATCGGTAGTTCACCGTTCGACTGTACGGTTCCCTCAAGCATCCGGCATCCCCTCGTTGAGGTCATCGAGCAGTTGTGCCAGGGGGACGTGTCGTGGTGTGTCCGGGAGCTCGGTCTGCCCACAGTCCGGACATCGGGGCAATCGCAGAACATCGCTCGCTTCGACCGAGAGATCATGGAAATCGTAGCGCAGCACACGGCCGACAGTGTTGGCGACGCCCGCGCACACCCAGGTCATTGTCTCGATGGCGAGATGTCCGGCGATGATCGCGCTGAAGGCCGCGAGTCCAGGGCCAGGAGACCGATCGACCGACTCGGCCCGGCGTTCGAATGCCGGGTACGATTCCGGGTCTCGGACGTTCGCCGCCACTCGGGTACTGAAACACCTATAACACGGGCTTTCTCCCGGGATGACGGTGGGACCGATCAGCCCATCATAGCCGAGCACTTGCCCGGCGATCCAGGGCGTTTCATGGCGTTGGGTTTCCTGATTGATCCGTTCGAGTAGTGACGGTCGGGGGCGCGTCCCGGTCACGACGGCGAAGTCGGCAGTCGCGATCGTCCGCTCGAGGGCCGCGTCGGTGACGGCGGTCGTGTCCGTGCCTTCGACTGGCAGGGTGGTGATCTCCTCGACCCCGAGTCGATCCAATTGGTCGACGGTCATCGAGCCGAGTTCGCCGTCCACGATCACCGTCACGGTCGATTCTTCGAGCTGCGTGGTGCTGCCGGCGGGTAGGTGATCGGCGAGGCGCAGATAGCCAGCGACATCCCCCGATCGCTTCGTCGTCTCCGTCCCCGTGGTTTCGACGACGATCCCGTTTTGCCGTAGTTGCTCGACGACCTCCTCGAGATCCGTCTGGGGCTCGTCGAGAGCGTCGGCGATCGCCGCGATCGACTGTGTTCCATCAAGGAGTCCCAGGAGCTCGATCAACTGTTCGGTACCTCCATCGGATTCGAGGGTATAGATCGGGCCACTCCACGGGCCGGCACGGAAGTGGACCGCTTCCTCGGTGACGACCGGTACGAACGCCGGATTGAGGCGGGGATAGCCGCGCGTCGGCTCTGACTCGGTCATTGGTCGACCTCGGGTTGGGTGCCGATGGCGAGCGTGTAGACGACCGCCTCGTTGACGCCGTCCGCCCCGATCACTCGATTCATCCGGTGATCATCGAAGGCGGCCAGCGGTACGGCCCCGAGGCCGAGTCCCGTCGCCACAACCAGGAGGTTCTGGGCGATATGGCCCGATTCCTGCAGCACGTAACGGTAGCCGCGGGGTCCGTATTTCGCGGTCGTTCGTGCGATAACGCCACTCAGTATCACCACCATCGACGCATCCCACTCCGCGAAGACATCGGGACCGGCAAACGCGTCGTCGACTGCCCTGACGCCGGCATCGGTGTCGAGGAGCCGCATCCCGTGTTTCCGTTGGGAGTAGTAATACAGCCCGGATGTAAACGAGTCGACGTTGCCGATTGCACAGTAACATTCGACCGGGTAGAGGGCACCGGCCGAGGGATAGGACCGCCGATACCGGTGTGTGCCGTCGTCCGTCCGTTCCCGTCTGGTGACGCCACACCCCATCGCCAACACCGTCGCCACGGTCTGTGGCGTCAGCGACCTTTCCGCGAACGATCGGTCGCTTCGACGGGTGGCAAGGGCTGTGCCGAGATCGACATTCAGGTTCCCCGGCGATGGAAGGGAGCACAATTCCCGGTCGTAGTGATCGGGCGCGATGTCCTGTTCGAGCCGTTCCATTCCGGGATCCTCGAAGGCCTGCATCGTGAGCGCGAGGCGCTGTTGCATCCGGTCGGTGAGTTTCGTGTTCTCGTGATACAGTTCCGCGATGTCTCCGGTCCGGCGCGTTCGATGGCGGTGATCCGTCCAGAAACTCCGGATCGGGTTGAGCCGGTGGGTTGTCGACACCGTTTCATGCATGTTCAGCTGGCGAAGCGTTTGGAGTTCAGTATCCGAAGGCACGGTCCGGGATCGATCCGTTCCGGGTTATAAAATTTCGACCCCATCGAACTGGAATTTTATATCGAAGACCGCACCATCGGGGCCTGGAGGTGTAAGCCAATGCAAATCAACCTCAGCCGACTGGAACGCGAACTCCGGAAGTACCGGCTTGACGACGATTACTACTGTTGCTGCTGCAGCAGTGGCGGCGGCAGCGGCGAGAAGTAACGACGCCGATCCTTCCGGTATCGAACGACCCACCGCTAACCGTTAGTGGCCGACCGCTCATGCGGTTGGCTTTCGCTGGCCCATAACGGCACCTACTGCCGTTTCGCCGTGACGATACATTTATTACAACGCTTATGATGTACAAACTATACAAAAATCAGCCTCGAACGATTCTGGAATTAAAGCCGGATCATCGGGGATGGGGGATGGATGACAGCTAACACCGCCGATACACAGGAGTCACCGATCATCGATGTGGTTGGTCTCACGAAGCAGTACGCCCGCCAGTCAACTGACACACGCCCTGCGGTAGACGACATCTCGTTTCGCGTCCAGCCCGGCTCGGTCGTCGGGCTCTTGGGCCCGAATGGGGCGGGGAAGACAACGACGATTAAGTCGTTGCTCGGACTGATCATCCCGACGGCTGGAACAGTTCATATCGATGGGATCGACGCTCACGAACGACCACGGGCTGCCTACCGGCAGGTCACGGCGGTTCTCGAGGGCGCACGGAACATCTATTGGCGCCTTACCGTCCGAGAGAACATGGAGTTTTTCGCGAGCCTGCAAGGTCGCGATCCGCGGGCCATTCGTGAGGAACTGACGGGGTATCTCTCGATGCTAGGGTTGGCCGACGAGGCAGCGACCCCCGTGCGAGCGCTCTCACGGGGAATGAAACAGAAGGCGGCCCTGGCCTGTGCGCTGGCTCGCGGGACGCCGCTGTTATTCCTCGACGAACCGACGCTCGGACTCGATGTCGAGACGTCCCGGGACCTCCGGGCTGAACTTCGGCGACTCGTCGAGAATGACGGCCGCACTGTGATCATCAGTAGCCACGATATGGATGTCGTTCAGGCAGTCTGTGATCGCGTGATCATCATGAATGACGGCCGGATCGTTGCCAACGACACCGTCGAGGCACTGATCGATCTGTTCCGCACGCAAGTCTACCGGATTGTCGTTGATCGTCCCGTCCCTGATGGGATCGAGCACCGACTGCGTGATCGGTTTCAGATCGATCGATGGGTCCTTACCGCCGATCAGCTCGTCTTCGAGGTAGTGCTCGAACACGGCGATGATCTGTATCCGCTGATGGCGATCCTAGAGGCGGCCGACATGACGCCGCGATCGATTCAAACCCAAGAGCCGGACCTCGAAGAAGCGTTTCTGGCGGTCACCGACGATCGATCATCGAGCACGACTCTCCCCGTGGGAGGGCGGCGATGAACGTTCGATCGGGACTACTGTTGACGCGGGCGCTCATCGTCAAGCGACTCATGCTACTGCGGCGATATCCGCTGAACACGGCCACCCAGTTCGTCACGCTGTATTTCGTGTTCCTGTTGCTCGTTATCGGGGGACGAGCGCTCGCGCCGACGGCCTTCGACGAGAGTACGAGCGGCATCATCATCGGTTATCTACTCTGGACGATGGCTATCGGTGCCTATTCGGCCCTTTCCTGGGATATGATCCGTGAGTCACAATGGGGAACACTCGAACAGCTCTTCCTCTCGCCGTTCGGCTTCGGTCGGATCACCGTCCTTATCGTCGTGGTCAACCTCCTCGAGACCTTCGTTTGGGGCGGCGGTATCCTGCTGTTGATGCTTCAGACGACCGGAACCACGCTCCGGATCGATCTCATCACGGCCGTGCCGTTGATCCTGCTTACGCTGGCGTCGGCGATCGGGATCGGATTCCTGACCGGTGGGCTCGCGATCCTGTATAAACGGGTCGAGAACCTGTTTTCGGTGATCCGGTTGCTGTTCATCGGGTTCATCGCCGCCCCACTCGACCTCCATCCGGTCGTGAAGTTTCTGCCCTTGTCCTTCGGGACGCGATTGCTCCACCGATCGATGGTCGACGGTGTCCGGTTGTGGGCGTTCCCGATGGCGGATCTCGGATTCATCCTCCTGAAGGCGACGCTCTATCTCGCTGGCGGCGTTCTGCTCTTTCAGTTGCTCCAGCGGAAGGCCCGTACCCGTGGCGTGCTCGGCCATTACTGAATTGCCGGGCACAACGTTTCGCCGTTCAGGGCGGCAACGATGTTAGTGATCGTCCACTACCCGTCTCGTGATAGAGTGACGAGCGCAAACCCCGCCTTCCCGTGAGTGAGGAGTGTTCCGAACCCTGTCGGAACCGAGGAGCGAACAGGCGGGGAGGGGGGAGGGTGAGCGGACACAGCGGCCACAATCCACGGACGGTGGCCGGATTGGATGACCCATCGGAAACGGTTTTCTGTGGCTCTGTGTAGCAGGGAGTGCTACGGAATCGGTGAGATGCCGTCCCCGAACCACACGGGGAGGCGAACCGGCGGTGGTTCCCACGGCGATGACACGGATTCCGATGGGGCCTGTTTGACCGGGCCACAGCCCTACATGAGGGAGAAAGGGTAACCTCCCCCGGTGTGTCGGCGGTTCCCTCTGAGTGCGGGTTGGGACCGCGAACGCCTCGCTTGGCGGACCTCCCATGGTGGGATTCCACGTCCTTCAGGGCGTCGAGGAGGTCAATCGCTCTCCGGATCGATCATCCATCCCACTCGGATTCGAGGATTCCGTACCAGTAGACGTCATGGTACTCCCCGTCGATGAACTGCTCTTCCCGGTGGACGCCTTCCTGCGTGAACCCGAGTCCCTCGAACAGTCGACGGGTCGTTGAACGCGAACACCCGACCGATCACCTTATGGAGGCGTAGCTGACCGAAAGCGTAGGTCACCATCAGTCGCGTCGCCTCGGTGCCATACCCCTGATTGCGGTGCTCCTCGGCGATCCAAAACCCGATCTCGGCGTGGCCCTGTTCTTGGTTGATAGGCTGGAGACCGGTCATACCGATCGCCTCGCCATCGACGGTGATCAGCAGTTGGACATTGTCACCGTCTGAGACGACCGATTCGTAGAACTCCTCTTCTTGGGTGCGATTCACCGGGCGCGAGCGGCCGATCGTCCGCCAGATCCCGGGGTCGTTGACCTGCTCCTGGAGAAAGTCGATGTCTTCTTCCTCGACCGTCCGGAGCGTTACGTCGTCGCCATGGAGGAAGGGCGTGCCGGGCATACTGTCCTCAGATCTAATCAGTATACATCGGGGGTAAATGCCGATCGGTTTTCCGTCGCTTTGCTTTCCCGTCTCGGCTCAGTCAGTCGCGACGACGGCTCCGTCACGGGCGACGATCCGGCCGTCCTTGACGACGTGGGTTCGGGTCGATTGATCGATGATCGCCCACTCCGGTGAGGTCGCATCGAACACGGCGAAATCGGCGTGATTCCCTTCCGAGAGTCCGTAGGCATCAAGATCGAGTACGGACGCACCCTGTTCGGTCATGACCTCCCACAGCAGCGTGAGGGCCTCGTTCGTGTCGTACCACCGATAATCCCGGGTCGGACGATGGGTGTCGGGGCCGTAGTTGAGTTTGAACGAGAGGATCTGGGCCGCTTCGAGCGAGTCGGCGTTGCCATGTGGGACGACGAAATCGCGGTCGTTGTCTGTCCCGTGGGCCAGCGTCGCTCCGCTGTTGATGAATTCCTTGATCGGCATCGACGAGCGGGTACTGTTGAAACAAGTAACGATGTCCACGCCGGCGTCCCGGAGCGTGGCGGCGATTTCTTCGACCCACCAATCGGGGATCATCGCCAGCGCGTAGGCGTGAATCACCGACACCCGGCCGCCGTAGTCATACTCCTCGGTCAGCGCCGCGATCGCGGCGAGGCTCTCGATGCCGAGCGATTCACGGCTGCTGACGTGAACGTCGACGCCGATATCGTAATCGGTCGCGATCTCGAACCAGCGTTCGAACTCGGCGGCCCGCTCGCGAATCCCACGCCCGCTTTCGCTTCCACCGACGAACACCGGGACGTCATCGGGCGCCGACTCGATCGCGGCCCGTACGGCGTCCTCGGCCCCGTCTCGGAGCAGTCCCCGGGCGGCTGAGGGGGCGAGTTCGATGTCGACGATGTCGTCGACCCGCTCGATCGCCTCGAGACAGGCGTCCATTGTGCCGGTGCCGATACTGTGATCGACCGTCACATGGCTTCGAATGTGAGTCGTCCCGGCGGCGACGGCCAGCTCGATGTTGTCGACGATCCGATCGACGAGTTCCTCGTGAGAGATCCGCTCGTAGTACTCGTCGAACAGTTCCATGTAGGAGCGATGGGTCATCGGCTGGACGTTGCCCCGGGGTCGTCGGCCGTTCGTTGCGGCCAGCCCCCGATCGAGATGTTTGTGGGCGTCGACGAATCCCGGTGAGACGAGGTTGCCATCGGCCTCGATGGTCTCGGCGCCCGTGGCGTCGATCGTGTTCGCCACGTCGACGATGCGGCCGTCGTGCACACCGATGTCAACGACAGCATCGCGATCGTGGAGATAGGCGTCTTCGACGAGGAGATCGTAATCGTCAGCCATCGGTCGGAGGGCGCAGGGCAGCCTGATAAAGGCTTGTCAATCGGGTAGGGGGACGGATATGCCGATCACGACCGCGATGACCGTCGGATGTTTATACTTGGTAAAATGACATGTTCGTATGGATTCACGCATCGCGGGCTTCTATAAACTGAGCGTTGAGGAACGCCGCGCGGAGATTCAAGACCGGGTCGATCTCGATGATGAGGCGGTCGATGCCCTCGCTGGTGTGGGACTGGATGAGGTCCGGGCTGATACCGTCAGCGAGAACGTCATCGGGACCCTGGAGTATCCGCTGTCGGTGGCGACGAACTTCCTGATCGACGGTGAAGACACGCTTGTTCCGATGGCGATCGAGGAAACCAGCGTCGTCGCGGCGGCATCGTACGCCGCCCGGATGGCACGCCCGGCTGGCGGCTTCTCGACGAACGTCAGCGGCCCGATCATGATCGCCCAGATCCAGGCGGTCGATATCACTGATCCCCATGCTGCGAAGATGCGCATCCTTGGGGCCGAATCGGAGCTGATCGAGCTCGCGAACGAACAGGATCCGGTCCTTGTCGAACACGGCGGCGGCTGTGAGGGTGTCGAAGTTCGGGTGATCGAGACGCCGCGGGGTCAGATGGTCGTCACCCACCTGCTCGTTAACGTCCAAGACGCCATGGGCGGTAACGCCGTCAACACGATGGCCGAGGCCCTTGCCCCCGAAATCGAGGAACTCACCGGCGGTGATGTCGAGTTGCGAATCCTCTCGAACCTCGCCGACCGTCGACTGGCCCGGGCGACCTGTCGGATCCCGCCGGCGGAGCTCGACGACGACGATTCGGAGCTTTCGGGGGAAACCGTCCGGGATCGGATCGTCGATGCCTGGGCGTTTGCCGAGGGCGATCCCTACCGGGCGGCCACCCACAACAAGGGAATCATGAACGGGATCGATGCGGTGACGACGGCGACCTTCAACGACTGGCGGGCCATCGAAGCGGGCGCCCATACCTTCGCGGCGACGGGCAGGTATGATTCGCTGACGACCTACGAGATCGACGCGGAGGGGTATCTGGTCGGCACCATCGAGCTCCCGATCCAGATCGGCACCATCGGAGGGGCGACCCAACTACAGCCGGTTGCCCAGGCGGCGATGGATATCCTCGATGTCGAATCGGCCGACGAGATGGCGGGCGTTCTCGCGGCCGTGGGCCTCGCCCAGAACCTCGCCGCCCTGCGGGCGCTCGTGAGCGAAGGGATCCAACAGGGCCACATGAGCCTCCATGCCAAGAATATCGCGATCCAGGCCGGGGCCCCAAGCGACCTCGTCGACGAAGTGGCCGAGCGGATGATCGAGGAGGATGCCATTCGCCAGGACCGGGCGGCCGAACTCATCGAGGAACTCACCGATTGATCGATCCGAGGATACATCGGCGGCATCACCTTAGCTGATTGATGTTTCTGACCCCGATGAGACGATAGAATTGCCAACGTTTAGGTCGGCGTATACCGACACCCAGAGCGATGACTGTCGTTGAGGACCTCGCCGATCGCGTCCGTCGTGGTGAGGTGCGTCTCCACGAACTCGATGAGCATACCGACCGCGAGACGGCCGCCGCCGTCCGTCGGCGGGTGGTGGCGGACCGGACGGACACCGAACTATCGACCGTTGGCGACTTCGCCTTCGAGGCTGCCGAGACCGAGGGGAATATCGAGAACCTCCTGGGCGGAATTCAGGTCCCGCTTGGAGTGGCCGGTCCCGTGACGGTCGACGGTAGTGCCGCCGGTGGTACATACGAGCTCCCGCTGGCGACGACCGAGGGCGCCCTCGTCGCGAGCGTCAACCGTGGCTGTGGGGTGATCGAAGCCGCCGGCGGGGCGACCACCCGGGTCCTGGCGTCGAAGATGACCCGAGCGCCCGTCTTCCGGGTCGCGGATGTCGCACAAGCCAAAACGGTCGTCGAATGGGTCGAGACCAACACCGACACGCTCGCGGCGGCCGCCGAATCGACGACCGATCACGGCGAACTGTTGTTCGTTGATCCCTACGTTGTCGGGGATTCGGTCTTCCTACGCTTTGGGTTCGATACCAAGGACGCGATGGGGATGAACATGGTTACGATCGCCACCCGTGAGGCTGCCGAAGTCGTCGAGGCCGAAACGCCGGCGTCGCTGATCGCGCTCTCGGGGAATCTCTGTACGGACAAGAAACCGGCGGCGATCAACGCTATCGAGGGGCGTGGTCACACCGTGACCGCCGATGTCGTGATCCCCCGGACCGTCGTCGAAGATCGGCTCCATACGATCCCGGCCGCGATCGCGGAGATCAACACCCGCAAGAACCACGTCGGCAGCGCCAAAGCCGGCAGTCTCGGCTTCAACGCCCAGGCGGCCAACGTCGTCGCCGCGATATTTCTCGCCACCGGTCAGGATGGCGCCCAGGTCGTCGAAGGGAGCCACACGATCACCACCATCGATGTCCGGGATGAGGGGCTCTACGCGAGCGTCACGCTTTCGAGCCTCGAGGTCGGGACCGTCGGCGGCGGGACCGCGCTGCCGACCCAGCGGGAGGCCCTGTCGCTGCTAGGTGTCGATGGCGGCGGTGATCCCCCCGGCACGAACGCCGATGCGCTCGCGGAAGTGATCGCGGTGGGCGCGCTCGCCGGCGAGCTGTCGCTGTTGGGGGCACTGGGCTCGCGCCATCTCTCCTCGGCCCATTCGGATCTCGGTCGTTGATCGTCTCATCGATCGAGATCGATGCGGACCCGATGTCGTGAACGGCAGACCTTTACTGTCCGCCCGGATAGCGCCAGCCAATGATTCCAGGGGCCAATAAATACGGGATCGACATCACGATCGATCCGGCCGACATCGAGACGCTGCTTTCGGTCGAACCGGCCGATGTCGAGCCAGCTGAGGCCCTGACCTTCGCCCGGAACGTGTTCGTCCCGCTCACCACCGCCTGTCGGTATACCTGCACGTACTGCACCTACTTCGACCCGCCCGGCGAGGCGTCGCTGCTCTCGCCCGAGGAGGTCCGTGAGATCGTCCAAACAGGGGTGCAGGCGGGCTGTACCGAGGCGCTGTTTACCTTTGGGGATGACCCCGACGACCGGTATACCCGCATCCATGATCAGCTCGAGGCGTGGGGGCACGATTCGATCCACGCCTACCTCCGTGAGGTCTGTGAACTCACGCTCGAGGCGGGGTTGTTGCCCCATTCGAATCCGGGCGATCAGACCTACGAACAGATGGCCACCGTCGCCGATGTCAACGCGAGTATGGGGGTGATGCTCGAAACGACCGCCGACGTCGATGCCCATGCCGGTCCTCGACAAAAGCAACCGGGCCAGCGGCTCAACACCCTCCGGAACGCCGGCGAACTCGGCGTGCCCTTTACGACCGGTATCTTGGTGGGAATCGGCGAGAACTGGCGGGATCGTGCCGAGAGCCTGCTTGCGATCCGAGCCCTCCACGAGCGGTACGATCACATCCAGGAAGTGATCATCCAGCCTGTCGTCGACAACGACCGCTGGAGCGGTGGGACGCCATCGGTCGAGACGCTCCGGCGGGTCACCGCGATGGCGCGGTATGCGCTCCCCGAGACGGTGTCGGTCCAGTCACCGCCGAACCTCGCGCCAGTACGGGCGCTCATCGACTGTGGCATCGACGATCTCGGCGGCGTCTCGCCGATCACCGACGACCACATCAACCCCGAATACGACTGGCCCGCGCTCCGGGAGCTCGAATCGATCGCCGATGAGGCAGGGGTGCCGCTTCACGAACGGCTCCCGGTGTACGAGCGATACATCGATGACGACTGGGTGTCCGAGCGGATTTTAGCCGCGATCAACCGGGACGATGCGGCCGGCGGCCGCTATCGACAGGTACTCGATCGGCCGGCCGACTGATCACCTCTATCTCTCGTGTCGATCAGTCGTCGGCACTTGCAGGATCATCGACAGTGTCGGGTCCTTGATCGGCGGATAGCATCGGCGTTCCGTCGGCCTGCGGGCCGAGTTCGGGCCCGAACGGCGGATCATCGGGATCGATTGGCCGGCGTTGCTCGTAATCGGTCGACCGCTCGACGGGCGGGCGGCCGATCGCCGACAACATCTCGACGTAATCGGCAAACGAGCGGAACTCCCCGTAGTCTCCGCCGGCCCGCTTGGTGATCTCTTCGGAGAGAATCGTTCCCATAAAATCGTCGGCGCCACAGTTGAGCAACTTCAATCCCTTCGCGTCGCCGAACTTGACCCAGCTCGACTGGATGTGATCGATGTTGTCCAAAAAGAGCCGGGAGACGGCGATCATCAGCTCGTCTTCGGCGTCCGTGGCGCCGCCATCGACGAGCCCGCGCTTGTACAACGGTGTATCCGGGTGAACAAACGACAGGGGCACGAACTCCGTGATATTCCCGGTTCTGTCCTGGAGATCACGGACGACTTCGAGATGCATCGCCCGATGCATCGCGTTCTCGACGTGGCCGTACATGATCGTCG
>JBDGPX010000132.1:0-12804 GCA_042219475.1 Halobacteriales archaeon | reverse complement strand
CGGCCCAGTACTGGACCACCATGGCGGTCCAGGGAGAAGGCCACAACCGGAGTTCGTGTAAGCGGACTTCGGGAGGACAGGTGCCCGCCGGCGCCAACAAAGGCGCTGGTGAGAGCCCAGCTAAAGCCGTCGTCTTTACGGACGTCGGCAACTGCCGGTGGAAAACCGGCTAACGTTGGCACCGAGCACCGAAATGGCCGCGGGGGCCGGGGAAAACGTCTCCCGTCCAGGTCTACACCGCTTCTCGCGATTTCTCTGTCATCCACCGACGGGAGAGTAGCAACGATCGGTGCTCTCGTTTGACATCCTCCCCGCGCTTTCCGCGAGGATTCCACCGCTGGGATTCGGCTACGTCGATTCCACGGTGGCAACTGTCCCCATCTGGGTACTCCGGTTTGTGCGCTCCTCGTTGGTCGTTGCCCCGGCTGGGGGCGAACTCTGATCGGGCCGCCATTCGTGATTGTCCCACTTGAGGCGCACGGGCCGTGCCATCGGCCTGACTGCCCGTTCCGACGCGCGTCGGAACACCTCGCCTCAGGGAAGGGCGGGGTTTCGCCTCGAATATTCCGTAACACTCGCCGGCCGGCAACAACACAATCGGTTTCATCACCGCCGACGATGCACCGGCATGGACGAGCGGATCCACGAACACGCCGAGGTACTCGTCGACTGGAGCGCCCGCGTCGAAGCGGGGGACAACGTCGTGATGGACGTCAGCGAGGGTGCCCACGAACTGGCGGTCGCCGTCGCCGAACGGCTCGGTGATCGCGGCGCGAACCTCCTGGCGACATACGGCTCCGATGAAGTCAGCCGAGCGTATCTGCGGGCCACCGACGGCACATTCGAGGATGATCCCGACCACGAACTCGCACTCCTCAAGGCGGCAGACGTCTATCTCCGTCTCGGGGGCGGCCGTAACACATCGGCGACCGCCGACGTACCGGGGGAGAGACGCCAAGCCTTCCAGCGGGCCCGTGAAGGGGTTCGAGAGGTGCGGATGGCCACCGATTGGGTATCGACAGTCCACCCCACCAGATCGCTCGCCCAGCAGGCCAATATGGCCTACGAGGAATATCAGGACTTCGCGTACAATGCGATCCTTCGGGACTGGGAATCACTGGCCGAGGAGATGGCAGAAATGAAGACGATCCTCGACGATGGCGAGGAAGTCCGGCTCGAAAAAGAGGGGACCGATCTCCGAATGCGGATCGACGGTCGGACCGCCGTCAACAGCGCGGCATCGGTCGTCTACGACTCCCACAACCTCCCCAGCGGCGAAGTGTTCACCGCCCCATATGCGACCGAGGGCATCGTCGAGTTCGACGTCCCGATGACCCTGCACGGTCGTCGCGTCCGAGACGTGACCCTCGAGTTCGAGGACGGCGAGGTCGTCGACTACGATGCCGTTCAGAACCCGGATGTGCTCGAGGAGATCATCTCGACCGATCCGGGCGCCCGTCGATTGGGGGAGCTCGGCATCGGGATGAATCGCGGTATCGACCGGTTCACCGATAACATCCTCTTCGATGAGAAGATGGGCGATACCGTCCATCTGGCGCTGGGGCGGGCGTATACGGCGTGCCTGCCGCCGGGCGAGGAGGGGAATCAAAGCGCCGTCCACGCCGACATGATCACCGACATGAGTGAAGATTCCCGGCTACTCGTCGACGGTGATGTCGTCCAGCGAAACGGTACCTTCCGCTGGGAGGAGGATTTCGAAACGTAAACAGCGTCGGTGTCGATGATCGAGCGATCAGGAAGGGAAGTGAAAGACGACGGCTGCGGGGAGTAAGCCCCCTTTTGTTCATCCCGGCATTCAGCTGAGCACCCATCCCCTGTCCGGGCTACCTTCACGGGACGGGCTTGCACCGGCGAGGGTTCGCCGTTCCATCGGTTCCCATCCGTCAGCCCTCGGTGGGTTAACTCCCTTCCCTTGCGGGTCGGTTCGCACACCTCATCGGTCGGGATGGGTCGTGTCGTTGCTGTTCGAGTGCCACCGGTCTCCCGGTCCGGGCTTGCACCCGGTCGCCCGCCCGGACGGTGGGGGGACTTTCCTCGCGCGATCCGCGGGAGCCGGGCTCCCGCTGCCGCCATCGTGGATCTAACCGCTGGCCGTATAAGTCGCTTGTTGCCGTTCGCCGTCAGGCGGTGTCGACTGCGTCAGCTTACTCCGTATCGGTCGGTGGACCCAAGACACGGCGGGCGTCCGTTCGACAGGTGTCGATGGCAGTTTCGAGATCGAGCTCCCGGACGAGTTCACCGTCCTCAAGCAGCGGCTCCAAAAGCGGTTCGCCGTCGTCCGGGCCGGGGTGGTTAGCTAAGCCGATGTGATGGCCGCCATCGGGCGTTCGATACACCTGCTTGGCACCGGAGAGTTTGCCCCGCTTGGCGGCGGGTTCGCCCTCGACCTCGACGATGTCAAGCGCGAAATCGACCGGATCGGCGTTCGAGACGTACCCGCCGACGCCGAATCCATCGGCGACATCCCGGAGGTGCTGTAGCTCCGTAGGACCGAGTCCGCCCGACAGGAAGATATCGACGTCATCGAAACCCCGGGCATCGAGCTCCCACCGGACCTCACGGACGATGTGTTTGAAATCCCCCCGTCGGGAACCGGTGGTGTCGAGGCGTACGCTATCGAGTGCGCCTTCGAGTGCCTTGGCGGCACGGATACTCTCGTCTTTCTCATCGGAGTAGGTATCACATAGTGCGACCCGCGGGGTTTCGGGACCGATCGCCTCATCGAATGCGATCCACGCTTCCTCCTGGTGACCGTTCCCGAAGCAGATCATCAGGGCGTGGGGCATCGTCCCACCGGCCTCATGACCGATGACGTCCCCTGCCCCGACATTGGAGATGCCGTCGAATCCGGCCAACAGCGCCGAGCGCTCCACGATCGGGGCGATCCCCGGATGGACGTGCCGCGAACCGAAGGACAAGACGAGCGAGTCAGGGGCGGCTCGGCGGGCCTGTAGGGCGTTCGTCGCGATCCCACTTGGATGGGAAAGTAGGCCCAAGAGGGCGGTCTCGAACCGGGCAAAATCGAGATACATACCCGCAATCCGCATGACTGGGCCGCCATCGAACAGTGTCCCTTCGGGCAGTGCCCACACATCCACGGGGCGGTCGGCGAGAAGCTGTACGGCGGTGTTCACGCCCGCAAAGACTTCGAAGTCACCACTCGGAAACTGATCAGCGGTGATCTCTGCGACGACATGTGGGTTACGATTGGCATACTCCAAGGTGGTTTCCGTCCGGTCGAAATAGGCATCCGTCGCCTGGCCCGAGCGAATCGCCTCGGGCGAGAGCATATCGAAATCAGCGGACATCTGCGTATCCGACCGTTATCCAGGCCGGGCGAAAAAACTGTCTACACCGACTCGGAACCGTCCATACCGATGAATCGACCAACGACAGAGAAGGATCGATCGCGATCCCCGAACAAAGACGATCGGTAAACAACGTGTACTATCGGTACTGCATCCGATGAGTCAAGATCACCACCAGTAGCGCCGCGATGATAACGAGCACACCGAAACCAGGCTGGCCGGGCGATGTCGTTCCCGGGGATAGTGCCGCTGTCGTCGGCCCATCGGTCGTCTCAGTCGGCGTATCGGGCGACGTCGGTGAGGTCGTTTCGATGGGTGGTGACGCCGTATCGGTCGACATCGACGGTGTTGGCGATGTCTCCGTTTGAACCTCGACTTGACTGTCGATCCGTGCGAGGTCGGCGACCGTCGGGGCGTTGATGATCGTAACCGTATCGTCCGCAACGATCACATGAATGGCGTCGCCGAATCCCGAATCATCGGGGAGACGGTAGGTGTCGATGCCGACTTGCTCGGCACCATGGTACTCGAGCAACTGTTGATAGCCCGCATAGAACTCCTCGGCCTCGGCAGACGAATCCCAGACGATTTTCCAAACGTAGCCGGTCTCGTTAGTCGTGGCCGACGCGTTGGTTACATACGGGAGCAGGCGATCGCCATCCCATCCGGCGCTGTAGCGGCTCGTGTAGTTGTACGGGTCGATCGGATCCAATCCGCCGCCGGGTTGGGTATTGAATAGATCACGGTAGGGAACGACGACCGTCTGGGCCGCCCCGGATCGCTGGGTCGCTTCGTAACTCGCATACCAGAACATCGAGAACAACCCCGCTTCCCCAAACGTGGCGTAGTTGATACTGTTGTTCAATTCGAGAACGCGCCAGTCCCCCGAAGAGCGGTCTTGGATCGTGACTTCCGTCGGCTCATCGATGCCGTATTTGTCCGGATGAATGGTCTGTTCGGTCGAGGCGGGCGGCGATTGATAGACGGCGTTGACAGCCGCCCAACCCCTTCGTTCCTCGATATCGGCGACGAACGCGGGGCCGTCAGAGTACGGCTGGAAGCCGATGAGGAATACTCCGACATTGGCGAGATCGCCGCTGTCTTCACCTTCGTTCTGGGGCATCAGGCAGTTCCCCCAGGCCCCGGTGTCACACCGCTGTTTGTAGAGGTAGTCGACGTAGTTCCCGTCCCCTTCGATGATGCCGTTGACGGCGTTGTTCTCCTCTTCGGTGCGCCGACTGTAGTCGTTGAGATCGAAATGCTGGTCCTGGAGCGCATGGAACAGCTCCTGAGCAAGGGTGATCTCGTTCATCTGAGGCGAGTCGGTGTCCTCCGAGACGATGACGATCCGATCGCGTTGATAATCGTAATAGCCCAGGACGCTGGCGCCACGGTTTTGCCGTTGGACGTTGATCGCGTTTGTCGACTCATCGATCATAAACAGCGCCTCGTATTTCGTGTTCTGATGGAGGCGTGCCTTGGTGCTTGCGTTGGCGTAGAACCGCTTGTTGCGGTCGCGGAACGTCTCGCGACTGATGATCGTGACCGGCACCGTCTCCTCGAATTCGAGCTGCCGGACGACCTCAACGCGAGCCATCGCTCGGGCGACGACTTTCTCCAGTTCAGCCTCGTTCAGACCGTCGGATCGATCGATCGAGATCGACTCGTTGTACCAGTAGCCGTCCTCCCAGCCGATCACGTCCGTATCCGGATCCGGCGGATTTGTCGATTGGGACGCAACCGTCGATGCGGTGGCATCGCCGGAGGATGCCACAGCAGGACCGGCTGTCCCCGCAAGTGCGAGCAACACGGTGAATAGTACCGCGACCCGAGCGGGGCAAACCATACTCCGCGTTATGAGTGGAACTACAAAAGGATACGCAACGATACACAGACCGCTGGAATTCCCGATTGATCATTCCGTCCGGATCACCGATAACCCATAGCCAACGATGATTCCGGAGATCACAAGACTGGGCCTGACCGGGCCCGGAAGATAGACAACGGAATCCCATCGAATGTCAGTAAATGTACTAGAATCGGATCCGTAGTAGGTACCATCCGATCGAACTCGCTTCCCATAATGATGAGCAACGAGAAGACGGTGAAACTCGGCAAAACGCAACTTATGTCAGCGCGCGTACGCTGAGACGGATCGACCGGTGGCGGATCCCGGTTACGATCGATACAGCGAGCGTGCAAAATATAGTTATTCAGAACGAAGTTATGAACAAATATGCGCTTCAATCCGACGAATACTGCGGTCGTTGTCGTCGATATGCAAAACGGATTCTGTCACCCCGACGGGTCGCTGTACGCACCACCGAGCGAGGCGGCGATCGAACCGGTTGCCGACGTGGTCGACACCGCTCGGTCGGCGGGCGCCTCGGTGATATTCACCCGTGACGTCCATCCACCGAAACAGTTCGAGGACACCCACTATTACGACGAGTTCGACCGATGGGGTGAACACGTCGTTGAGGGATCGTGGGACGCCGAGATCGTCGACGATCTTACGGTGAAACCGGAGGATCACGTCGTTGTCAAGCATACCTACGATGCGTTCTATCAGACGGATCTGGAAGGATATCTCGACACCCACGGGATCGACGATCTCCTGATCTGTGGGACCTTAGCGAACGTCTGTGTCCTCCATACCGCTGGATCGGCCGGGTTGCGTGATTATCGGCCAGCACTCGTAACCGATGCCGTCGGATATATCGAAGAAGAACACAAAGAATACGCCCTCGAACACGCCGACTGGCTATTCGGTGAAACGCTCGAACGCGCCAACATCGAATTTACAACCAAAGCGATGGCGGACGGTTGAGATCGCCGATCACTGTGGTGCGTCGTCACTGAACTCTTCGTCGTCAGTGTCCAGCCCCTGACGGCGCTGACCACGGAACATCCGGTAGGCAGCCTGCCCGGTCGCCACCGGTTCGATCCCGTCACCGGGTGTTTCACTTTCGACGGTGATACCTGCGACGCCGACGGTGTTGCCCGCCCGGATCACCTCGGCGTTCGCGACGAGGTCATCCATTGCCGGGCGGAGATAGTTGACGTTGAGATTGATCGTCGCCATGTATCCTTTGTCGGGATCCTCGAGTGTGGTCCGTAGCGCCATCGCACCGGCGGTATCGATGAGTGTCGCGGCGACACCGCCGTGCATTGATGGCGGCTCGGTGGCGTTCGAGAGTTTGGTGTCGAACGGGATCGTGAGCACGGCGCGACCCGGCTCGAGCGTCTCGACTTGGGTCCCGAGCCAGGAGAGATATCCGTGTCGATCCTCGATCGCCTCGCGGGTCCGTTCGAGTAGATCCTCGGGGAGCGAACCGGTCTCGTCGGTCATATCGAAAGCTCCCCCAGGGACGCCCTTGGACCCTCCGATTCGCGCTGTACCGCTGTGAGATGGTCGTGGAACGGGATCCGTCAGTGTGGGTGATCGTGTGTGTGCCCGTGATCCTGTGGCGGCTCAAGCGATCGCTCACAGCGGACGTTGGAGTAGTGTGACTGGAACAGCTCGACGAACTCGTCATCGGGATCGAACTGATGTCGTTGGATACAGCCCACATCGGCCCCAAGGAGGTGGACGCTGACGCTTGGCACGTCCGATGACGTCTGGACCTGATGGATATCGTTGTCCGGCGGAATGAGTTCGTAGAAATCCCCCGGTTCCATCTCCTCGGTACGGAGGTGTTCGAGTTCGGCCCGACCGATATGGCCGCCGTCGTCGACCCGACGGTAGAACTCCTCGGTCTGTGTCCCCGAGTAGATCCCGACAAGTCCCCACGCTAAGTGATCATGGACGGGCGTCTCGACACCCGGCGGGAGCGCAAGCGTAAACAGGGTGAGTTTCTCCGGCCGCCGATAGAGCAACCACTGGGCGATGTCACCGCCCATCTCCCCTTTGTCGTCGTAACCCTCCGGCACGAGGCCATCGTAGGGTTCGGGAAGCCAGCTGTCGTCAGTCAACAGCTCCTGGAATGGATCGTGAAGCGCCTCGACGAGATCCGGGATCTCCTCGTGTTCGTTGGCGGCCGCATCGACGGTGTCGATGAACTCACGGATGCGATCGTTGTCGAGATACCACTCTTCTTCAGGCATACGTCCCGAAACGCGCTCGACCCCGATGAATGTACGGCCAACCGGCGGCGTTGGCCTCTATCGATGAGGTACTGGTCCGCCGGGACGGTACGCACAAACCGCTCACGTTCAAACGGTCGGCATAAGCGAGAACGACGAGACACCCGAGTACGGCAGCGCCTTTCGTGAGGAACCGGGAACCTACGAGATCGCCCGCGGCGAACATGGCATCTTCAAAATGCAGCCGTACAAGGACGAACTCCTAGCGCTGTGGACGATCACGTCCCGCGAGGAAGCCGAATCCGTGGCGGCGGCGATCTTTGCCAAAAACGGGGAGTATAAATCGAGAGCAGCGCCGAATCACTCCGCGTCGATCGACACCGAGACACGTTCGCCAAGCGCGGCCGGGATGCCGTCTCTGTCGACGAGTTTCACGCCCATGCGATCCCGACCGAGGGCGAACGAGAGTCCGGTGATCGGTGTATCGTTTACCCGTACGGTGACCGACCGCCAACCGATCGTCCGACCGGTCGTCGTCCCGACCGTCGTGCCTAACAGCGACACCCCGCCGTCTCCACCGTCATAGAGACCGCCGCCGTCGTAGTGGGGCAATCCGCCGTCAAGCACGCCACCGCTATCGGCACGAACGCCCGCGAAACAGTCACCCGAAGCGGGGTGATCGGGGACATCGAGCGTCACGTAGGTAGCGCCGCGATCAATAACGCGACCAGTCCCATCCCACGACACACCGGTTATCTCGGTCCCCAGTTCGAGAGGGAGCGATCCCGACGCACGGAGAAGATGGGCGTCCGGCGGTCGGAAATCGAGATGGATGTGGTTGTCCACCCAGGGGGCGAAAAATCCAGAACGAACCAGTGTCCCGAGCGAGTCACCGATCGCAACCGTCTGGCCGGAGTCGACCGTCGGATCGATATGGAGCAATCGAGCGACGTATTCGCCGGTATCGATCAGAGTCAGATATTCCTCATCGACGGCATACGGTTGCGGCGGCGCCCGGACCGTCCAGACATCGATGACCTCGCCGGCAACCGGGCTCGGCGCGCCCGTATCGGGATAGAGATCGATCGCACAGCCGGTGTCATGGGCAACGAACGGCGAATTATAGCAGGTTATGACGGCGTACTGCCGGAGCACATCGCCCGCCAACGTGACCATACAGGCGTTGAGAGCGTGGGTATTTTAGCTCCGTCGTGTCCAACCTCGCGTATGCGTGTACTCCGTGGCCGGGCCGATCGGGAGCGCGACCGTGAGCTGACGGCTGTGCTTGCCGAACGCGCGGCCGAGGAGGACGAACCGGGACTGCGGGTTTGGACGCCACACAAACAGATCGCCTTCGGTCGCCGTGACGTGCGCGCGGACGGCTACCAGCAGGCCCGCGAGCTCGCGATCGAACACGGCTACCCGCCGGTCGAACGGTCGACGGGTGGTCGGGCGGTCGCCTACACCGGCCGGACGGTCGGCTTCGTACTCGTCCAGCCGATCGACGATATTCGTCATGGGCTCGCGGAACGATACGAGCGTGCGACCGAGACGGCACAGCGGGCCCTCTGGCGGTTAGGTGTCCCTGCACAGCGTGGGGAACCTGACGACGCGTTCTGTCCGGGGAACCACTCGCTGCAATGGAACGGCAAGATCGTCGGGATCGCCCAGCGGGTCCGCCGCGATGTCGCGACCGTCGGGGGGATCGTCGTCACCGACGGTCATCGAGCGATCGGCGACGTGCTTGCACCGATCTACGACCGGCTCGACATCCCCTTCGATCCCGACAGCGTCGGCAGTATCGAGCTGGCGGGCGGGAACTACGACCCCGACGCCGTAGTCGACACCTTCATCGATCTATTTACCGAGGGGCACCAGCCGACCGTCGAATCAGTCGGCGACGCCGAGATCATGGAGTAACTGATCGGCGTCGACGGGAAGTGAAACGGCACGGGTATGTGACACCGGCCTCGTCACATCCGAGATCGGGACGTTTAGGCCGCCAGCCATAGTGGCGACAGACGAACCAGTATGCGCGTGATCCACAACGCCACTCTCGCCGACGGCCGGATTCGTGATGTCCGTATCGATCCCAATCGCGGCGTCATCGACGCCGTCGGTGAATCCCTCGAGACAACCGGACCGGATGTGACGACGATCGATGCGACAGGCAAACGGCTGCTACCGGGGATGATCGACGTCCATGTCCACGCCCGAGAGCCGGGATTCCCGCACAAGGAGACCTGGGAGACTGCCACCCAGAGCGCTGCCGCCGGCGGTGTCACAACCGTCGTCGATCAGCCGAACACGGAACCCCCGACCATCGACGGCGCTGGCTTCGACGAGAAGGCGACCCATGCCGCCGACGCCTACGTCGATTACGGGATCAACGGCGGCGTCACCGCCGATTGGGATCCCGCCTCGCTGTTCGACCGATCGCTGTTTGCACTGGGCGAGGTGTTTCTGGCGGATTCGACGGGGGATATGGGGATCGAGACGGAACTCTTCGGTGATGCCATCGATCGGGCGGCGAAAGCGGGCGTGACGGTGACCGTCCACGCCGAGGACGCTGACCAGTTCGACGAGCGTGCCCGGGACCGGAACGACGCCGACGCCTGGAGTGCCTATCGCACCGCCGAGGCCGAGAAGGTCGCGATCGAACAGGCGTGTTCGGTGGCCGCCGAGAGCGACGTCGACCTCCACATCGCCCACACGAGCACCCCGGAAGGGATCGATGCCGCAGTCGCCGGTGGGGCGACCTGTGAGGTCTGTCCCCACCATCTCTTTCTCTCCCGTGACGACCTCGAGGGGCTCGGCACGTTCGGGCGTATGAACCCGCCGCTGCGGAGTGAATCCCGCCGGTCGGCTGTGTACGATCGGGTCGCCGATGGAACGGTCGACATGATCGCAACCGACCACGCCCCCCACACTCGGACGGAGAAGGACGCCTCGATCTGGGAGGCACCAAGCGGTGTGCCAGGCGTCGAGACGGCGCTGCCGCTGTTGCTCGAGGAAGCCCGCCAAGGGAATCTCAGCTACGAACAGGTCCGGGACCTGACAGCGGCAAATCCCGCGGATGTGTTCGATCTCCCACAGAAAGGCCGGATCGAAGCCGGCCGGGACGCAGATCTGGTGTTGGTCGATCCCGACGCCCGCCAGCCGATCCGTGGCGAGGCACTCCACTCGAAGGCAACGTGGACGCCGTTCGAAGGGCTGTCCGCCGTCTTCCCCGAATGGACGATGGTCCGCGGGCAGCAGGTGTATGACCGTGACACGGACGAGTTCGGCCCGGCGATCGGGACCAACGTCAGATCGTAGTCAGAGACCCACCGCAAGCCAGAGCCCAACGACGATCAGGAACGCACCCATGATCTGATAGGCGAGCATCGCCCCCTCACGTTGTGGCGTTCCCGGTGGAGCGCCGGGCGGATCACGGATCTTGAACAACAGCGCCGGTCGGAGGACAGCAACGAGACCGGCGCCGACCAAGAGGATACCGATCGCGATCGGGACGAGGCTCATCGATACCGTCAGCTGTACGATGGGGGTTGCTCAGTCGGAGTCGGCCGTATGGGTCGCTTCGAACTCGTGACCGCACTCCGGACACGTTACCTCGTCGAAGCGGAGCTCCTCGCTGGCCGAACGGACCTCCCGCATCACACTGGAAATCCGTTCCTCGGCGGCCAGTTCCTCGTCGACCGACAGCTCGACACCCTCGACTTCGAGGAGGAATTTCGCGACTTCAGTGACCTCGTACATGAGGTCATCAAGTTCGTCCGCGGTGAAAAACCCGGACATCGCGCCGTAGAGAAACGTCGCCCCCGCCATGCGGATCTTGTCCTCGAAGGCGTGGCGGGCTTGGTTGACTGCCTGGGGGGAGTAGGTGTCGGTCATAAACGGGACCAGCTCCGGGAGATGGTCACCGATCTTGGTCATCTCGACGCCCGTTTCGGTGCGAAAGTCCGCACACAGTCGAGCGATCGCCCACTCCCGGGCGGTGATGTAGGTCCGATCACGAAGGAATTCATTGACCCGATCGTACGTCGAGCCGTCGATCTTGCTGAACCGATCGTAGCTCTGGACGTCCGCGGGGACCTCAGTCAACGAACCGGCCGGGGAGGGCTCGACAGTGTCGTCAGTACTCGCCCCATCGGCCGATGACGACGACGGTGTCTCGGTTCGTGACGATGGTTCCCCATCAGCATCGTCGGCCGGATCCGGCTCATCGGCACGGGTCGGTGATCCGGTCGCCGGATCGGGGTTCTCTGACATACTTTCGGTGTGGCCCGCGTCCCGCAAAAGAATTCCGTCAGACGCACGGCAAACACCCACACAGACGCAGGACCAGGTAACAACCGTTTTCTCGTCAGGCATCCTTCGAGTCGGTATGAAGGTGCTGCTGGGGATCGGCGGGAGCGAGGACTCCTTGGCGGCGCTCGAGAAGATGATCGATCGGATCGAACGAACCGGCGACGACCTCACGGTCGCGATCGTCGAGAACCCCGATACGAATCGGACACCGACGGAGCTAGAGGATCGCGTGAAGGCGGCGTTGATGGATGCGGATATCGATCCGGTGATCCGCCGCGTTACGGGCGATCCAGGAAGCCATCTCGTCGAGATCGCAGAAACCGAATCGTTCGATGCGATCGCCCTCGGTGGCGGGACCGAGAGTCCAATGGGAAAGATTCGGCTCGGTCACATCGCCGAGTTTGTCATCCTCAACGCGAACGTGACCGTGATTCTGGTGCGCTGATCATGACCGGAAACAATCGAGCGGCCCCAGCGGAGTACGCAGGTCCGTACCCAGTACCGCCCGAAACGTTCACTGATCGGGAGAGTCGAGAAATAACGATCCATCGCCTCGGTGAGGGGCCTTACGGGACCATCGATCGAGAGTCCGAAGCGCTCGTCGAGATGTACACCCAGTTCGACCCCGCCGATCGGGCCCAAGGGATCCCGCCAACCGACGAAGGCCGCATCCGGTCGTGGCTCGAAGCGCTCATCGAGGGTGACTCGATCAACTGTCTGGCCTGGGAGGGGAAAACAGTCGTCGGACACGCCACGCTCGTTCCGGAGGAAACGACGGATACCGACGCCTACGAGCTGGCGATCTTCGTCCTCCAGTCACACCAGCGGGCCGGAATCGGCTATATGCTCCTTCGATGTCTACTCGGTGCCGGTGAGCAGGCGGGAGTCGAGACGGTATGGTTGACCGTCGAACACTGGAACACCGCCGCCATCGAACTCTACAAGGAAGTCGGATTCGAGACGACCGATACCGAGAGCTTCGATCGGGAGATGGCCCTCCAACTCAACTGATTGGCGGGACGAAGTCACCTGCCCCGCGGTGAACGACGGGACTTGTCGGTGGCCCCCCGCTCGAAGC
>JBDGPX010000050.1:10446-12829 GCA_042219475.1 Halobacteriales archaeon | reverse complement strand
CGCCGGTCGATTCGACGTGGGGGCCCTGACAGAGGTCCTCGAACTCGCCTTGCCGGTAGAAAGAGACGGGATTCTCACCGGCGGCTTCCTCCTCGAGGATGTCCTGTTTGAACGGATTGTCCTCGTAGATCTCGAAACACTCCGCACGAGGGTACTCGATCCGCTCGATCGCGAGATCTTCCTCGATGATGATCTTGGCTTCGGCCTGAATCTCCTCGAGGGCATCGCTGTCGAGATCGACGTTCGCCACGTCATAGTAGAACCCGTCATCGGTCCAGGGGCCGATGGCGAGTTTCGCCTCGGGATAGAGCCGTTGGAGTGCTTGGGCGAAGACGTGCGCCGCCGAGTGGCGGAGGACCTCGAGATACTCGTCGGCGCTTTCGGTCACGATCTCCAGTTCGACGTCCTCGGTGAGCGGCATCTCCTTGGCGACGAGTTCGCCATCGATCTTGCCGGCGACCGTATCGCGCCCGAGCCCCGGGCCGATTTCGAAGGCGACATCCTCGACCGTTGATCCCGCCGGGACGTTCAGGATGGAGCCGTCGGGGAGCGTTACTGCTATCTCTCGTTGCTCTTGTTCGGACATGGGTAACCTCGATAGTGATCGAGAACGGCGATCGGATCGACGGCGGCGGCTGGATCAAAGTAAGCGGGCGTCACCCCGGCGTGTAAAACAGACACCTACCGTCATCGCTGGACGATGATATCCTGCGTGAGCATATAAATCTGTTCAAGCGTTCGACGGGAATTCCTGGAGGGCTATCGGACAACGGTGACTGGAACGGTCGACCGTCGAACGACCGTCTCGGCGACACTGCCGAGCAGGATGCGTGAGACGCCCGACCGGCCGTGACTCCCCATGACGATGTGATCGATATCGTTGTCGGGGTCCTCGGCGTACTCGACGATCGCTCGTGCGGGGCGACCGACCTCGGTATCGGTGTGGAGTTCGATATCGCGTTCGTCGGCCCGTTCTTTGGCTTCCTCGAAGAGATTCTCGGCATGCTGTTTGGCGTTATCGTACCATTCTTCCGAAAAGCCGATCATGGTCGATTCGGCACTGTAGCTCCCGTCGATCGGATCGATCACGTGGAATACAGTGATCGCCGCCTCGGGGTGATTCTCGAAGGCGTATTCGAGTGCTTCCTCAGCCTGTGGGGACCCATCGATCGGCACGAGAACGTGGTTGGCCATGAAACGAGCTACCGTCGATTCCCCGTTAAACATTCGGGGTTCGATCGTATGTAGCTCCGATCGATTTCGTGGGTGTGTCCCCAAGTACGCAGTCATTCCCGACCGTGACGGGTCAGACAGTTCGAGAGCCCGATCAACTCCACCGGATCGGAGTTATCGGGCGAGTAAACGACCATTTGCCCCTTCTCCATGTAGGGGACCTTGTCCTCGAGATGGGAGGGGATGTTGACGCTCTTGATCGCGTCCTCGTCGCCGAGGTTGAGCACCACCTTCGTGTTGATCTGGTTGAACACCGATTCGGCGATGTCTTGGGGATCCTGGGTGATGAGAAAGAGTCCCAGCCGTTCCTTGCGGCCCTGTTTTGCCGCCTCGGTGAATTTCCCGATCACCTTCCGTGCTTGGACGCTCTCGGCATCGGTAAGGAAGTTATGTGCCTCGTCCATCCCGACGATAAGGGGCGTCTCCTTGATCCGCTCGTAGTCGGGATCGTTCGAGAGCTTCTGATCGACCAGCAGGCTCGCCATCGCCAGCACGACCGTCTCGGTCGCCCGTGAACTGGTGATGTGGTACGTCGGCACGACCGAGAGCCGCCCGGGTTTGACGAACTCATGGACCAGTTCGGTAATCGGTTTGGCATTCCCATCGAACACGTCACCGAAGGGGCCGCCGAAGACTCGCCGCTTGACCGCATCGAAGGTGGCCTCGTGGACCCGGCCACTCTCGTCGAGTTGCTCCCGCAAGGTCGGATCGTCGAGAAACGATCGGAATTCGGCGTAGGTGGCGTCGTCCGCGTCCCGCCGGTTGAAGAACCATCGAAGCAGGAAGGTCAGAGCATCGTACTGATTGTCATTGAGGCTGGCGCCGGCGACCAGCCAGGGGTCGTCGCGGACCATCCGGAACGGGATCGAAAAGCGCTGTTGCTCGGCCTGGTGGTGGCTCGCCGAATAGGTCGCGCCGCCGACCGCCGGCACGAACGCCATCGTGTCGTCGTGGCCGCCGTGAGCGATCCCTTCCCGCTCCCATCGCCGCTCGATGTCTTGGGTGACTGTCGGGTTGTCGTCGTGCATCTGGGCGTACTCGTCCTGGGGATCGAACTGGATGACAGCCGGCTGGATCTCCCGACTGGCGCCCGTCTCGACCGGATAGGTTCGTTCGGCCGTGAGATACTGCCGGAGGACGTTCTTCGCGG
>JBDGPX010000050.1:0-10436 GCA_042219475.1 Halobacteriales archaeon | reverse complement strand
AAAGACCAGCGGATCCCCGGCATCGTAATCGTCCTTGAGCCGGTAATCGATCGTCGGCGGCTCCGTCGCCGTCCGGACCTTTTCGCCGCCGACCGAGAGATGGCCGAGGAAGACACCATCGGCGGGGATCTTCAGCCCCGTCTTGATCTCGTCGGTTCGGGCGGCCTCCCGGACGACGGTTTCGGGTTTCGGAACGCGATCGGTCATCCGGCGTTTGAGCTCGTCGTCGTCCTCATAGAGGACCGCGACCGGATCGAGCGTCGCCATGAATTTGTAATCCTGTTCGTCGATGCCGGCCGACCGCATCGCCCGCCGGGCGTGGATCTCGGTGGCATCGTCGGAGTGAAATTCCTGGCGGTATTCGAGGGCGCTGATCCGACAGAACAGCGTCTCGTCGTCGGGATACGGAACGAGCAGATACGAACCGATCCGGACTGCCGATCGATTGCCGACTGTTACGTAGGCCCGCAGCCGCGTGTCGTCGCCCTCCTCGCTTATGGCCAAGCCTTCGGCGGCACTGATCACTCCGATCCCTTGGCTCGGTGTGACTGGATCGACGTCGATCTCCTCGAAGGCATCCTCCGTCGGTTCCGCCTCGTGTCCGGTCGGATCCGCCTCACGATCAGTCCCCTCGCCCCGTTCGTCGGTCACCTCCCCGTCGTGATCGAACTCCTCGAAATCACCGAGATCGGTCATGTCCACCCGAACGACGGGGAGTGTCAAGGGCGTTTCCCCCACGGTCGGAGGCTCTCTTGTCCTGTCGAGGAGGAGTGTTCACGAACAGATGACATCCGAGTGGGAGGAATAATTATGTCAGTTCTGATTGATAGGCTGTTGAGGCAGTTCAATGAATCAGTACGAGTTCGAATCGCATCTTGATCGGGAGTATCTGATCGAGACGCTGGTTGAATTGCTCCAGGTCGACTGCTCGGTGTCCCTTGGACCGGAGACGCTCATGGATCCTGATCACCCCAAGCTCGTCCATTACGTCCAGGATGTTATCCGACCCAAGCTACGGGAGATCGGCGTCCACTCGATCCGAGACATGCCGAAAAATCAGCTGATGGTCGATCTCGGCTCCGGGGATCGCGATGAGACCCTGTTAGTAATGGCCTACACACCCGTTCAGCACTACAACTGGATGGAGAATCCGTTGTCGGGAAAGATCGCCGTTCCTGATGACCCACAGATCGACGAACCGTGTGCATTCGGACAGGGAGCGAGCCAGAACAAAGCCCATTTCGCGGCGATGTTAACGTTGCTGAAGGCGTTCGTTGACGCGGGCGTCGAACTCGACGGGCGGCTCCTCTTTGCGGCGAACAACGAAGGGCGGAGTTCCCACGCCTGCTCACGGGCACTCCTCGATGAGCTTGAAACGAAGCCGGATTACGGACTCATCCTCCTCGGCGGGGGGAACGATATTTCGGTCGCGAATCGCGGTCGCGTTGACGTGCTCGTCCACATCGACGGGAAGGTGACACACTCGAGCACGCCCGAGGACGGCCTGAATGCGATCCGGGGGGCCAACGAAGTCATAAATCGACTTTACGAGATGGACTTCACCAAACAACACCCGGAACTCGGTGGGCAACACGCCATCCCCTACCAGGTCGTGTATGATCCCGTTGCACCACATACCCTGCCGGAATACGCCCGAATCAAAGTCGACCGACGAATGATCCCGGGCGATGATCCGGACGAAGCTGTCGCCGAGATCGAGGCAGCAATCGGTGATCTGTCTCCCTTCGATGTCGAAGTCGAGAAGGACGTGGTGATGTTGCCGTCGGTCGTCGAGCCGGACGCGACCGTAGTCCAAGGCCTTCAGGGAGCGATCGAATCGATCGACGATCAGCCTGCGGATCTCACGTATGGCCGGGGCGCGTTCGATGCCGGCGGCCCAACTAACATGGGGGTCCCCACGATCATGTGGGGTCGGCCGGACAATAATACCGAACTCATGGGTGACGATTACGTGACGCTCCGCGGAGTCGAGGAGGAAGCTCGCATCTTGGGACGGATGATGGTCGATCGATTGGCCTGAGTGTGACCGTCCACGGACAGGCTGAACGCTCCCATCACCGGAAAAGACATTATCGTTGGTAAAGAACCCGGCTAGGGTATGCCACACATTGGGTTCAACGTCAACAACCGTGAACCGCTCTTGAATCCGGAATTCACGCCGGCGGATATGATCGATATCGGTGTCCGGGCCGAGGAACTCGGGTTCGATTCGGTGTGGGTCGGGGACAACCTCCTTGAGAAACCGCGGCTAGAACCCGTCGCGACGTTGGCGACTCTCGCCGCTAAGACGGAGTCGGTGCAGTTGGGTACGGCGTGTATGATCACGACGCTTCGCAATCCGGTCCAGTTTGCTCAGGCTTGGGCGACGTTGGATCTCCTTTCCGACGGCCGGATGGTGCTCGGAGCGTGCATGGGTACGCCGGATGATATGAATTTAAAACAGCATGACATCGTCGGCATTCCCCCAAAACAGCGACACAAAGCTCTCGAAGAGGGCATCGAGATCATGAAAGCGCTCTGGACGGAGGGGACCGTCGATTACGATGGGGAGATTTACGAATTCGACGATGTATCGTTCGACACGGGTCGGGAGACGATCCCGCTCCGACCGGAACAGGACGACCCCCCCGTATTGGTGATCAGCAATCCAAGTTTGCATGGCAATCCGGCCGTGTTAGAACGGGCGATCAGGCGCATCGTCGAGATCGGGGATGGGTGGATGACGGCCAATCGGGCCCATCGTCCCGACGAGTACGAAGAGCAGTATGCGGCGATCGTTGAACACGCTGAAGAAGTCGGGGTTGATCCCGAGGAACTCCAGACGGCTTATCAGATTACGTTCAACATCAACGAATCGCGTGAGCAGGCCGAACGGGAGATGAAACGCTATCTCTCGACGTACTACGGGATCGAAGACCCGAACTACGATTCGTGGGGGCCGGTCGGAACCCCCGACGACGTGATCGAATGGATCGACGACTTCCACGAGCGGGGGTGTGACATCTTCATCACTCGGTTCGGTGCCGATGACCACTGGGAACAGCTCGAACGCCTCGCCAACGAAGTCCTCCCCTCGTTTCGATAAGTACAGGTATTATGTAGTCAGCCTCCGTCAATCGGGCTACGATGAACCGCACGAAACTCATCGCCATTATCGCGATCGTCGCCATCGTTGTGATTGCCCTCCGTCGCCGTGGCTCCGGCGAGGAGTACGAAGGCGTCGATCGGATCGACTGATCGGTGGGCTCTCCCCACAAGCGGACGACCATCAGGGCTTCGGGTTCTGAACGGCTGTATTAAGGGGCTTCGTTCCCTAGGTGGAAGTATGCTTCATGTCCGTGGGCGGGCCGGTGGCACCGCCCTCACGGGGACCCTCTACGAGCGCGGCGAACACGCCCCGTCGTTCAAGGGCGCTCCCGACGAAGATGCTCCCTACGTGTGGGTCTGTGACGAGTTCTACGAAGTCGAAAGCGGCGGGACGATCCAGCAGGTCGACGACCGGGAGGTCAACGTCGCCTTCGAATCGCCGATGCCACGCGGCTTCGATACACGCGAGCAGGCACTCACGGCAGCGAAAGAGCATATCCGGACCCAGTTCGTCCGGATCGGTATCGATGCCGACGATGTCGAGTTCGAGGTCGTCAAGGCCGAACCGCAGTAACCCACCCTCGATCATCCGGGCCGATCACCACTGCTTATATTTTCGAAGAGAGGCCCCACGCCTCGGCTTTACTGGAGCGAGTAAGCCGGGAGCACTCCCTTCCAGCTGTTCGAAGTATAGTATATTCAGTATTCCTTCATCGTTTCCCAGCGAGTGTCGTCGTAGCTCCGGTCTTCTTTGGTCTCGAAGGTCCGCTCGATCGTCTCGATCAGCGACTCACGCTCGGTGTTGCCGATCTGAGCCAAGTCGTCGGCCTTCGACACGGCGGCCGGCGGCCCGTTACGGGTAGCGATCTCACCGAGGACATGCTGGGTCAGCCGTTCGCGACATTCGGCATCGGATGCGAAGACCGCGGGTGTTTCGAGCTTGTAGATGAGATCGGTTCGGGGATCATAGACCACACAGTAGGCGACTTCGTAGGCGGCCGGGTCGAGCTCCGCATCGAGATCGAGTTCGTCGTTGTCGGCGGCGAACACCCGGTCGGGACCGACCCGGGAGAGGAACCAGTTGGTGACCGCCAGTTCCTCGGTGGTGACGGCATCCAGTATCTGGGTGAAAAAGGCGGCATCGTTGTTCCAGGGTGTCGGCAGACCGCTCTCCCGGACCGCCCGGATCACCCCCTTCGCGGAGACGTTCTTGACGAAACCGACGAGGGGGATATCCCGTTCGACGAAGGTCTCGACCAACCGGATGTAGTTCTCGAGCACTTCCCGGGGTGTTTCGGCGCCGGCAAGCAAACTCGCCAGTTCGTGATGGCGGTCGAGCCAGCTGAGGATCCCTTTCGGATAGATCGGTCCGTCTAGGATCAGGAGATCCTCGACGGCGTCGGCGTTCGCGAGGGCGTGGCTGCTCTCGGCAAGATAGAGTGAGAGGGCGTGGACGACCGCCCGTTCGTATCGGTTGACCCGTGGGGCGTGGATGATCCGTCCCCGGCCGTACCCCTCGTCGAATGCCTCCCAGTGATCCTCGTCGACGCTGATGGTCTCGTCGTTGGAGTGGACCGTCGCGACGACCGTCCGGGAGCGATGGACGTCGAGATCGGAGGGGCAGGCGCTCATCGCCGCCTGGGCGACGTCGAGGACGAGCCCGTTTTTGAACGTCCGGGGATTGATCGTCCCCGAGTCGAGTCCGTGACTCGAGGGGTACGCCGACCCGCCGATGGCGATGTCTTCGGCGGCGACCCGACGGCGACGAAGGCCGTCGATCGGTTCGAGGACGGCCCGCCCATCCGCCCAGAGGGGATCGAGGAACTCCTCCCAGGCCCGGGCTGCGAGGTCGTGTTGCTCGGTGTCATCGACCTCCTGTTGAATCCGGGCCGCAAGCCGGGCGATCCCCTCAAAGTGCACCGGATCGAGCGTCATCACTCACCCACTAGCGGAGTGTCGTGAAAAAACCGCGCGTCCCGGTGATCGTCAACGTACTGGACTGTCCAGCGCTTCGGTTGTCGTCTGGTCGGCCCGCGACCGACGGTTCTCGAGTTCGATGGCGGCCCCTTCGGTGAGGGCATTGTCCCGTTGATTTTCGATCCGGTTTGCCAGGGCGGCGAGCCGCTGACGAAGCCCCCGCAGTCGGTTATCGGCTGCGTCCGGTCGGCGTTGTCCGGCGGCCGCGGCGGCCTCGCTGGCTGTCCCGGCGGCCCGGGCGAACAGTTCCGCGATCGTCGGTCGGCCGGCACCTTCTGCCTTGTCGCCGCTGACCTGTTCGGCGAGCACGCCGGCGTCGGCGAGATACGATTCGAGAAAGCTCGATAGCGAGGCCTTGCCCGTTTCGAGCGGCGGTAACGTCCGCTGGTCGTCGTTGCCGCCCGGATCGACCCGGAACGCCCCCTTGACGGATTCGGTGTCGGTGATCTCGACGTTGTATGTTCCCGCTTGGTGGGCGTATAGCGCGAATCGATCCCCCTCAAGCGGTGCACTGTCGTACAGTTGCCCGGCGAAATCGTCATCGATCCGGACGCGATCGAGACCGGCCGGTTGCTCGCTGGCATCCCCGCGGAGTTTGACGGCCGCTTCGTTCGCGACGAGCCCGATCGATCCTTCGGCACCGGCTCTGGTCATCTCGGTCTCACCGACGGTGACCTGCTCGGTATATGGTGCATAGCCCGCCCCGTTGACCGTCAGTCGATGATCGGCCGGTTCGATATCGGTCGCCATGACGAGCCCGTTGGTCGACGGGAGGGCGGTCGGTTCGCTTTCGAGCAGGGCGGCGATCTCGAGGCTCGGTTTCTCGAAGGAGATATCGATGTATTCCTCGAGTTCGTCGCTGACGGTCTGGCTCGTCGCATCGAGCGTCCCGTCGGCCCCTTCGATCACCTGTCTGACCGCGCCGATCAGGATGTTCCCCGGTGACGGATCCGCGGGGAGATCGTAGCGGTCGATGAGGGCCGCTCGATGGTCTGGATCGGTAATGTCCGCGAGCGGCTCCTCGAACCGCTCTTGGGTCCATGGTGTGTCCGTCGTCGTGAGGTGATCCGCGAACTGATCCTCGATGAAACCGGGGATCGCGAATTCGAAACTCAGCTGTGGTCCGTCGAATCCATCGATCTCGTCCTGTAGCTTGCCGATCGGCTTGAGCCGGTATTGGACGGCGTCGTCGGCTGTCGGGGCCGTCGGGGTAAACAGTCGCCCCGACTCCCGTTTCGGGAGATCCGTCGGCGGGGCGGTCAGCTCCGTGAGGGTCCGGACAACGAGCGAGCCGGTGATCAGATCCGTCTCACTGACCGCTTCGAGATCCGGGTGTTCATACAGCGGGTGGCCATCGAGTTCCGGGACGACGTAGGGCAATCGAAACCCCTCGTCGCGGGGCAAACCGTAGCCAAACGGGAACATTTGATCGTTCGAGGCCTCGACGAGGCGGTTGGTGATGTCGCTGGTGAGCCCATCGGTGCTGAATCGCTGGAACGTCGGCCGTTGGCCGTTGAGATCCGTCGCGCTGGAGTGTGAGCCGAGCTCCGCGAGTACTGCCGGTCGCGTGGATGTTAAATCCGGATCGAGGAATTCGTTGTTCGGGATCTTCCGGGCATGGGCCGATGCCGCAACCATCACCGCCTCCTCGCTCGATCGATCGACGAACACCTGTAGGAGTTCCCAATCATGCCAATGGAAATTGACTGAGAACTGGTCGAACACCGAGTACATCCAGTACTGGATCGCGAGCAACTCCGCTGAGAGTTCGACGACGTGATAGAAGACGGACGGATCGGGCATCGATCCATTCCGGCGGCGTTCGGTATACTCGTTGAGGGCATCGATGCCTCGGATCACGTTTTCCTCGTTTCGTTCGGGATCGAACAACCGGGGATCGGTCGGAAACCACCGCTCGTTGGCGTCGAAATACAGCCGGGGTGCATACTGTTCGACCAGCGGCGGTACGTCAGCTGTCGCTTCGGTCGTGGTGGTCGGGTCGGGATCGCCCGGTGTGTCCGTTCCGTCCGGGGTGACCTCGCCGTCGTTGGTTTCGTCGTCGAACACCGACGCCACGCCGATACCGGCGCCGCCGAGCACCGCTGCACCACCACCGAGCCACAACAGCTGCCGGCGGCTGATGCCATCCTCGGTCTGTTCCGACTGATCTGACACGCTTGTCACCTCACTATCCTGGCGGGACCAAATGCCTTGTCGCCGTTGGCACCGATGGCAGTCGACTCTCGGACCCGAATCGATAGCGGATTCGGGCAGCCCCGGAGGACTTCGACGGGGAACGAAGCCTAGTTATCCGGGCGACGTCATGGCGCGAGTATGGAGGTCGCCCTCATCATCCTCGACGGCTGGGCGCTGGCGGATCACGATCACCGTGATGCCGTCCGAGGGGCCGCGACGCCGAACTTCGACCGCTATCGTGCGACCGGTGCGTTCGCCACTCTCGAGAGCTGGGGGCGAAGCGTCGGACTCCCGGAGGGTGGCCTCGGTAACAGCGAAGTCGGCCATTTGACGATCGGCGCCGGGCGGGTGATCGAGCAGGCACACACCCGGATCAATCGGGCGATCGAATCCGGGGATTTTGCCCGGAACGAGACGCTCGCCTCCGCGTTCGATCACGCCGTAGCGAACGATGCGCGGGTCCATCTGATCGGCCTGGTGAGCGATGCCGGGGTTCATTCCGACATCGCTCATTGCGAGGCCCTTATCGAGGCGGCCGCCGATCGGGAGGTCGAGGCAGTCACCCACGCGATCACCGACGGCCGGGATACGCCGCCGACCTCGGGTCGAGAGTACATCGAGTCGCTGACCGGAGTCATCGATACTGCCGGGACGGGGACGATCGCCACCCTTAGTGGGCGCTATTTCGCGATGGACCGTGATACGAACTGGAAACGGACCCACCGAGCCTACGAGACGATAGTCAACCGCCGTGCCGAGTACACCGCCCCGTCGGCGATCGTAGCCATCGAGGACGCGTATGCCCGTGACGAAACGGATGAGTTCATCCGACCGACACTGATCGAGAATACTCCAGCGATCACCGATGGCGATGCCGTCATCACGTTCAATTTCCGAGCCGATCGGATGCGCCAGCTCGTCCGGATGTTGGCCGATATCGATCCCGTCTGGTCGATGGATACGACACCTCCCGACGTCCGGTTGGTGACGATGACCGAGTACGACGAGACGTTCGATCTCCCCGTGGCGTTCCCGTCGACCGAACCGGAGGCGACACTCGGATCGGTTTTAGCCGCCGACGGGCTGACCCAACTCCGGATCGCCGAGACCGAAAAATACCCCCATGTGACCTACTTTCTGAACGGCGGTCGGGAGATCGAGTTCGCCGGCGAACATCGAGAAATCGTCCCCAGTCCCGATGTCCCCACCTATGACCGTCAGCCAGAGATGAGTGCCGCCGACGTTACCGATACCGCGATCGACATCATCGAGCGCGAGGATCCGGACGTGTTGATCCTGAACTACGCGAATCCGGATATGGTCGGGCACACCGGTGATTACGCGGCGGCGATCGATGCCGTCGAAGCCGTCGATGCACAACTCGGACGGCTGGTGCCGGTGCTGTTCGAGCACGGTGCCGACGTGGTGCTGACCGCCGATCACGGCAACGCCGACGACATGGGTACTGAAACGGAACCGTACACAGCCCACACCTACAATCCGGTGCCGTTCATCTATTTGGCGGCAGACGGCACCGATAGCGGGAAACGGGTCTGTACTACCGGTGACCTATCCGATATCGCGCCGACGATCCTGTCGTTACTGGGCATTGATCAGCCGGCTGTGATGACCGGTGAGCCGTTGGTAGAATAAGTGATATCCGATACTATTCGTATGTTCCCATCACCGGGTCAATTCTGCGAGAATATTCCGAAACAGGTATGCGGTGAACGTCCCGGCAAGCAAGAGAACTACCACTGGGAGCGTGTAAATCAACGCCCGTCGCAGTCCGTTGATGTAGACCGTTTGCTGGACGATCGGATTTCCAAAGAGTCCCAAGAGCGCCGGCAACGAAAAAACGAACGCCCCGATGATGAAGGCGATCACGGCAGCGCTGAACAGCATGACGATCCGATCTAACATCGTTTCGGCGAAGCGATCGATGTAGATCCCGAGGAGCAGGACGATCCCCAAGGTATGCTGTGGAACCGGCAACGTGGCATAGGGATAGATCAGTATATATCCGACCCAGAGACCGGAGATGATACCGACCAGTACCGTGATCGCGAGGCCGCCTATCCGGCCGATGGTCAATCGTCGGATGGTCGTCATCGTGGCCGTTTCGTGGCTCATCGGCGAGACCCTTCATCGACGACCATTGGTTGTGGTGCGATCAATCCGCCTCCGCCTCGTCGGGTCCAATTTCCGGGGTCTCCTGGCCGATAAAGTCGTGGGGATCGCCGATGTCCTCGTCCATTCCCGCAGCGATTTCCTCGAACTGCTCTTCGTACTGGGCCTTGACATCGCTTTCGTAGTAGACGTGACAGGCGACCTCCTTGTCCTCCTGTGTTTCCGGGGGATGTAGAGGCGGATCGATGTAGTCACAGATCACTTCACGCTCCGGACAGCGTCCCTTGAAGCGACAGCCGGTCGGGAGATCGATCGGATCGGGAATCGAGCCCTGAATTTCGACGTGTTCGCGCTCTCGGAACGGATCGGGTTCCGGTGCAGCCGACAGCAGAGCCTTCGCGTAGGGATGGACCGGGTTCTGGATGACCGACGACGTCTCACCGAGCTCGATGATACGGCCGAGATACATGATCCCGACGCGCTCGCACACCTGTCGAAGCAACGAGAGGTCGTGACTGATAAACAGGAGGGTAATGCCGTAGTCCTCGTTCAACCGACGGAGCAGGTTGAGGACGCCCGCACGGATGCTCACGTCGAGCATCGACACCGGCTCGTCACAGAGGATGAACTCGGGTTCAAGCACGAGCGCGCGAGCGATGGCCACTCGCTGTTTTTGGCCCCCGGAGAGCTGGTGGGGGTAGCGGTCGAGGAACTCCTGTGGCGGCCGGAGCTCGGCGCGTTCGAGCGCTTCGATAACTCGTTCGTAACGTTCGTCGGACGTGCCGATCCCGTGGATCTTGAGCGGTTCCTTCACCGTATCGAAGATCTTCATCCGGGGGTTGAGACTTTCGAATGGGTCCTGGAAGATGATCTGGACGTCCCGGCGGAACCGCTGGAGTTCTTCGCCGGTGATGTCGGTGACATCCTCACCCTTGAACCGGATCGTGCCGTCGGTCGGGTCAAGCAGTCGGATGAGCGTCTTCCCGCACGTCGTTTTCCCACACCCCGACTCGCCGGCGAGGCCG
>JBDGPX010000119.1:0-12857 GCA_042219475.1 Halobacteriales archaeon | reverse complement strand
GGAGGTGAACGCAGAGCTATGCAGCGGTTTCTGAGCTTAACCGAATACGAATGGAGGTACTATTTTACGTGCCATCGCATTCGATCATCACCGGTCCCGTCACTCGTCGGTCCGTTCACCGGTCGATGCGGTCTCGCCTGCTTCCGTCTCGATTGGTTCTGTAACTGTGTCCTTGTCTGTGTCTTGATCGAGCTTCAAATCGACATCCGGTTCGTCTGTGGCATCGGCCTCTCGCCAGGTCCCTCGCCGATACCAGAGATAGGCCAAACCCGCCCCGACGACGTTGGAGACCGCAAACGCGATCCAGATCCCGGTGTCACCGATTTTGAGGGCGCCGACGTAGGCGATCGGTAACCGGATCAACCCGAGTGTCGTAATTCCGATCACCGCGGCGACCATCGTTTGGCCGGCCCCGCGGATCGAGCCGCTGTAGGCCCGCATGATTCCGAGGAATCCGAAGGTCGGAGCGACATATTTGAGAAACGTCGTCCCGGTCGCGACGACTGTCGGATCGTTCGAAAAAAGACTCACAACTGTCCTGCCCGCGATCCAAATATGGACGCCAAAAAGCCCCAGAATCACGAACATCACCTTCGCGGCGAACCCCGCGGCGGTAGCGGCTCGATCCGGCTTATCGGCGCCGATGTTCTGTCCGGTCATGGTCTCGACTCCCCGTGCGACGGCGATCGCCGGCAGAAACACCACCGAGAACACCCGGACGCCGATCCCGTAGGCGGCGACAACCGTCGTCGGAAACATCCCAACGACGAACAACATCAGGTTCACCGAGAGGGCGCGACCGGTTCCCTCGATCGACGCCGGCACGCCCAACCGAAGCAAGCGACGGAGGAACGACAGATTCGGCACCATCTGATTCGGGCGAATCCGGACGCCTCGACTTCCTTCGAACATGACGTAGAGCCCAACCACCAATGCCAGCCCTCGGGAGAAAATGGTCGCGTAGGCCGCTCCCACGACACCGAGTTCGGGAAATGGACCCCAGCCGAATATCACGAAGGGATCTAAGATGATGTTGATCGCGACCGACCCGAACATCACCAGCATCGGGGTCACCGTATCCCCGTACCCGCGCATCAGCGAAATAAACACGAAAAAGCCGAACATGAACACCAGCCCGAGGGAGATCACCTGCAGATAGGCGGTTGCGCCCGGAATAACGGCCGGTGAGGCTCCGAACAGCTCCAGCAGCCGATGGACAACGAAAACGCCCACGAGTCCCAGTATGATCGCCGCGATCAACGAATACGTCATCGTCTGTGAGGCCGCGAACTCCGCTTTCTCGGGCCGATCGGCGCCGGTGTACTGGGCGACGAGGATGCTGCCGGCGACCGAGAGGCCCATTCCCAGCGCGATCAGCAGAAACACCATCGGAAACGCAAAACTAATCGCCGCGAGCGCCTCGGTGCTATACTGGCCGAGCCAGAACGTATCCGCGAGGTTGTAGGCCGTCTGGAGAAGGTTCGTAATGACGATCGGTAACGAGAGGAAAAAGAGCGGTCGGCCGACACTGCCATCGGTCAGTTCCAGCTCATCGGGGCCTTTAAAAAGCCGATCGAACGCACGTGATAGCCGCGTCCGGATGCTCATCCGTGAGTCACCCCTATCTCGATCGTCGACGGCCGGGATCGACGAGTCGTATGACCGATATCCTCCTGTGCCGATCGATTCAGCCATCGCTGTCCCAGGACGCGAGACGGGACGGTATCGACGATCATCGCATCCGGATGGCTAATCTGAGTCATCGGCGGGGGGCAATCCAGGACGACCGGGCGCTACCGAAGGCTTACTGATCGGTCAGTCAAAAGCCCTCCGATCACCCGCAGTAGGCCGTTCTGCTGCCCACACGGCTCGCTACTCAGAAGTTTCGACGTCAGTCAGTGTGCGCAACTCCCACAGGGAATCGAGGACATAGGAGGGATCGGCGGTCAAATAGTCGTCGTCCCGATGTGGTCGTCGGATGTACGCCGAGTCGATTCCGGCGTTCGCAGCGGCGTGAACGTCGGAATCGCTGTCGCCGACAAAGAGGGCCGACTCGGCGTCGAGATCCGACAGTGCCGCGGTCACGTAGTGAGGAGCGGGTTTCTTTCGTCGGAGGCTTTCGACCGTTGGCTCCCGGCCGTAATACGTCTCAAAGGTCTCTTCGAGATCGAAGTAATCGATAATGAAATCGATTGTCGTCTGCTGGTTCGAACTGACGATCCCGAGTCGGTGGCGTAGCGAGTGGACGACCTCGACATCGTCGTAGAGTCCCTTGTGGCCGTTTTCGATCGCCGCACGCTGGACTGCCGAGGAATAATGATCCCGCAACCGCCAGAACTCCTCGAGTTCAATGCCGTACTCCGCACAGACGTCTTTGAGCCAGTCAGGGTCGACACCTCTGATGATGCCCTCGACGTGGCTCGCTTGGGGATCGGAAACGCCGGCCGCCTCGAAGGCCTCCCAGGCGGCTTCCTCAAGGATGTCCTTGGTCACCGGCCGAGTAATGACCCCGTCGTTGTCGAAGAGAATCGCGTCGTAGGGCATTCAAGCTCGCTTAGACCCCGACTGATAGGTAGCTTGCGGTCGACACGAGTCATCCATCCGATCCTCGTGTTCGAGAGATAGGCCACGACCAGCCTTCACTCGATCGAGAGGCCGTTCGAATCGCCGGATTCGGCGTCCCACTCGAGTTCGAATTCGATGCTCAGTTCGCCGGACTGTCCTGATGGACCTTCTCGTTCGACTTTGATCTCGAACGTCGGCCGTTCCGGAGGAGACAGCGTCACCGAATCATCGCCGGCTTGGAGCGTGACAGATTCGCCGGCTTCGAGATTCTCGGCGACCTGTCGGAGGTAGGTGGCGATCTCACTTCGGCTTTGGACGGCCTCGTGACTGAACAGTACTTCCTCGGGCATACACTCCTTAACGCGTCCAGTTAGAATAAACTTACAGTCAGAATATTGCCGGAACTAGAGGTTAAGTCCTAGCGAGGCTAAGTCCCCGTTCTCAAGGAGCATCGCAGTCCGTAACGCGGTATAAAGAGCAATAGGGCGGGGTAGTTCACTTCGTCTCCGCCGTCAGAGAGCCATTCTCGGCGACCACGGTACCGTCTTTGATAACGTAGCGCCGGGTCGCCTGTCTGATGACCGCCCACTGGGGCGACGGCTCATCGAAGACGACCAGATCGGCCGAAAGTCCTTCTTCGATCCCATAGCGGTCCTCGATACTCATGATCTCGGCGCCACCGTCGGTGGCCATCCGCCAGAGGAGATCGATCCCAGGGTTCGTCGCAAAGGAGTACTGGTTGTAATCGAGTTTAAACGCGTTCGCCAAGGCTCCCTGGAGCGCATCGGGACGGGAGTGGCGGATTATCCAGTCGTGGATGTTGTCCGATCCCCAGCCTAGTGGGATATCGTGTTCGGCGAACTCGTGGATCGGCATCCCTGGCCGGGTGCTCGGGTGACAGGAGACGAATTTCATCCCGACCTCGGCGAACCGCTCAATCGCGGTGTCCAGTTCACCCTCTCGGAACGTCTTGAGCTCGGCCGGAACGAGCCCCGGCGTATCGACATCGAACTCAAGGCCCTGCATTTCGGCCAGACAGTAGCTGTGGCTAGCGGTCACCCGATCGTGATATCCGTAAGCTTCCGTCCGATCGGCCATTGCGTGGAGGACCTGGACACCGAGGGTGCTTGGATGTTGGATATGGGGATCGATCTCGACGTTGTACTCTTCGGCGATTTCGAACCACGTCTCGATCGCCGTGGCCGGATCGTTGCTCCGAGTCGCCGGGTCGGCGCCGCCGATGGCATCGCCGCCCATTTCGATCGCTTCCCGGATCAATTCCGGTGTCTCCTCGGTCGCAAGAATCCCGTCCGATGCCATCGGGACGACCTGCAGTTCAAGGACATCCGCGAGACGATCCTGGGCTGCTAAGATGGCCTCGATGGCTTTGGTCTCGATATCGGCGTCGACGTTGACGTGTGTCCGCATATATAACGTCCCGTTGGCCACCGCTTCCCGGCCCAATCTGACGGCGTTTTCCTCGAGATCCGCTTTGGAGGACTCGGTATAGTGTCGCTCACCGGCTTCCGCAGCGGTACTGAAGTTCGTCCCACGTTCGTTGAGTTTCGGAAACCGATCGCCCGCAGCGCTGTAGGCCTTGTCCATGTGAACATGGCTGTCGACGAAGCCGGGCGCGACCAGTTGGCCATCAGCATTGATTTCGACGGCCCCCCGACCATCGACCGAATCGTCGATCGTCGTAATTCGATCGTCCTCGATAGCGATGTCATAGACGCCGTCCCGATCGTACAGGTAGGCGTCGGTAATCAGGATATCATGGGAGTCGGACATGCTCACACCTACCATCTTTCAGCGTGGAGAATAGCAAATAGGTTTGCCCGAATGAAGTGGCCGGGACCCATACACTTTGGACCTGGCCGTCCGTCTAACCCGATATGGCTCGCTCTGCAGTCCATCTCGATCGGGATGATACGCTCCGTATTCCAACACCGGACGGCGATCTCGCCGCGACGCGCTATCGTCCGACCGATCGCGACGGTCAATTGCCGGTCCTGTTTACGTTGACACCCTACCGAAAGGACGACTACAGTACGTACGGCTCATATGACCCGCTGATCCGATATCTCGCTGATCACGGTTACGAAGTCGTCATCGCCGACATGCTTGGCACCGGCGGCGCAACTTCGGTCAAACACGAGCCGTTCACTGCCGATGAGGGCCAACAGGGCAAGGCCGCCGTCGAATGGCTCGCCGACCGTGACTGGTCGACCGGCCGAGTCGGGATGTTTGGCAAATCCTATCGCGGCAAAACCGCTCTACACACTGCGGCCGAACGTCCGGACGGTCTCAAGGCGATCGTCCCGGTCATGGCCCCTCACCGATCATACGACCACTCGCGGTATCCCGGCGGGGCGATGTCGTTCAAACACGCGGGCGGCTGGTTGCCGATGATGCAAGCACTGGCCGGATTGCCCCCTGGCGTCCGTGATCCTGACGGCGAGTGGGCCGACATCTGGCAAACACGGCTCGATGGTCTCGACGCCGATGAGCCGTGGCTCTTCCAACAGCTAGCCCATCCCGAAAAGGACGCCTACTGGCGATCGAAGGATATCGACTTGTCTCGGATCGACGTGCCAGTCTTCGCCGTTGGTGGTTGGCGGGATTACTTCCCGCATACTGCCTTCGAACAGGCCGCCGCGACCGATGGAGCGAGCCGGGTGCTGATCGGCCCGTGGCGCCACACCATGCCCCATCGGGGTCGTGAGACGGGTATCAACTTTCGCCAGCAGGTCGCCGAGTGGTTCGATCATTTCCTGACCGACGCCGAAACCCGGACGCTCGAACGCCCTCGTATAGCCTACTGGACCGAACGCGATGGAGGCGGTCGAGTCGACGGCGGTGTCTGGCGTGGCCGGGAATCCTGGCCGTCCCTCGAGACATCGTCGGATCCGATCGAGTTTGCGCTCTCCGGCGGCGGACTATCCTCGACCGATAGCTATCGAGAAGCCGGTGAGGCGACGACGGCCGTCTACGAGTTCGATCACACCGTTGGAATGCATTCGCTGTTTTACCTGGGGCCGCCGACCGATACGGCACCCGATGATGCCCGATCGCTGACCTTCGAGACAGCGCCGCTCGATGAACCCATCGAGTATACGGGAACCGGCGCGGCGTCGATCCGTCTTCGATCGACGGCATCTAACCCGCTACTCTCAGTCCGGGTCGTCGATGTGGCGTCCGATGGTACCGGTCGATTGGTCACATACGGACAGGTTCGGCCAGCCGATCAAACACCGGGCGACGGCCGCACTCCGCTCGATCCCGACCAGGAGTACACGATCACGATCCCGTTGAAACCCCGCTCACACCTCTTTGAATCGGGCCATCGCCTTCGATTGGCCATCGGCGCCGCATTCTTCCCCCGGCTTCGCCCCCCACGGGAGCACGGCGCGTATACGATTCGCTCGACGCCAGAGGATCCCTCGACGCTTCGATTCCCTGGCCGCCGACATGCTGATGATGTCGTCTTCGATGATCGGATCGAGATGTCGCCACCGTCCGATCACAGTCCAACCGTCTCGACGTTCGTGACCGACACATCGGGCGAGATCGAACGGGCCCGTGAACTCACGTCGGATGCCGGCCGATTTCGGACGACCGACCACAAGACGATCAGCCTCCCCTATGGACCGACAATGGAGTACGACGAGGAAATCGAATGGCAAGTGTCGCCCACCGACCCGACGACAGCGACGGTTGCGACTGAAGTTACCGCGGCACTTGAGTACGGAACGGATGAGGTCACCTCGATTGTCGAGAGTCAGGTCGGGGCCGAAACCGCCCAACTCACCCAGCGGGTTCGGCTTAACGATCGGCTTGTCTTCGATCAAACCTGGCGATATTGATCGGGACACGGCTGGATCGATGTGATACGATACCTGGCGCCGAGCTTCGAAACGTTGATCCCGCCGTTCGGACACCGTTCTTGTACGGTTAGTTCGTCGAGAATTCCGCCCATAATCAACCGTTACACATCCCTGTTGTCATGACTGTCTCCTTTCTCCGTGATCGCTGGACGATCGGCATTTTCGCGGCCGTCGCGTTGCTCGGTGCCCAGCTACAGCTTCGTGGGACGCTGCTTCGACAATTTGAACGGACATTTGCCGTCACGCCGAGCGAACTGGGGCTTCTCTCGACGGTCGCATCGTTGACGTTTTTCATTACTGTGGCAGCGACCAGCGCGATCGTCGGCCGATCGGATGCGCGACGGCTCCTGTTGACCGGGGTACTTAGTGGGATCGGCTCCTTTCTCGTTGTGGCTGTCGCCCCCAGCTACCTGGTACTCGTCCTTGGCATGGGTGCACTTGGTGTGACATCCGGTATCCTCCAGGGGTCCTGTCGTCCCGTGATGAGTCATATTCATGCCGATCGACGCGAGCAGGCGTTCAATTTTCAGGACATGATCTGGGCTGTGGGGGCGGCTCTCGGACCCATCATCGCGGTCACCGCGATCGTGACGACAACCTGGCGGCTGGCCTACGTCGCGCTTGCCGCGGTTGCGATCATCCCTCTGGCGTTGTTTTGGCGCCTGGAGTTGCCGGCCGCCGTTGAGAGCGAACAGTCAGTTACCTGGTCAGCCATCGAGGCCTACAGGACGGCGGCGCCGTTCACGACGCTGATAGGGGCCTTTCTTGCCTTGAGTTTTGTCGAAAGCGGACTGTTCACGTGGTTGCCGTATCTCTTCGCCGAAGTCCTGCCGGGGCCGATCGCGGATCTCTCGCTGACGGTTCTGCTGGCGGCGTACATCCCCGGTCGGTATGCCTTCGGCATCGCTGGCGGTCGCATCAGACCGCTAAATCTCCTCGCGGGGAGTGCACTGCTGACGGTTCCCTTGCTTTTCGTCGCATTGCTCGGCAGTAGTAACCTCCTTCGGCTCATCGCGACCTTCGCTATCGGGTTTCTCGTTTCCGGGATGTTTCCGACGCTGCTGGCGTGGTCGATCGGGTATGCCCCGGCGTACAGCGCCCCGGTCAACGCCATGGCGATGGGGACGGCCTCGCTTGGCTTTCTGATTTTCCCGGCCGCCATCGGAGTCGTCATCGATCACGCCGGGACGACGACCGCCATGAATGTCATCGTCGCTATCGCCGGGATCCTTGCCCTGTTGTTGCTCGATGCCCGATTTCGGCGAGGAATCAGTGACAACTTCGAACAAACTGCAAGGGAATCATCCACCCCAACGGAGAGACAACCATCGGATAACTAACACGCTCACATCAAAGCGAACTGTGTCCATTCACTCGAGTTCGATGCCCTTTTCCGCAAGTTCGGCACGGGCGCTTGCCGATTTTTCGAGGTCTGCCATTCCCATCGCCTCTAGCACCGCATCGATCTTACTGAACTGGATCTCCTCATAGGCGATGACTTGGATCCGATTTCCCCAGGGATCCCGGAAATCGAGTCCGCTGGTGTCGAGCCGATCGGCGTCGACGGCCTCCAGACGCTCTTCGACGAGAGACGGATCGTCGACGACCAACCCGAAATGTCGGTGGTCGTCGGAGTTCGCTCCGGCATCTGCCGTCTCGGCGACGGCGATGAATTGATCGCCCATATCGAGGAAGACCATCGAATCAGTTCGCCCTCGGAGCTCGAATTCGAAGATCGATCCGTAGAATTCCAGCGCAGCATCGATATCCTCGACTTCGATCGCGACGTGATTGATCCCGACCAGCTTGGCACGTTCGGTCATATTCACTCACTCGATCTCGATAATCAACGGCGTTTCGTTCGAAATACTACCGGATCAGTTGTCCCTTTATGCTTATGGATGACATGGCAGATCATATGGGATCCGCAGCGGTATTCGAGGCGGTTGAATCGGATCGCGAACGGCTTTTCGAGCTCGCCCAACAGCTCTGGGAGAATCCCGAACTCGGGCTGCACGAACACGAATCGGCCGAAGCCCTCGCCGAGACCCTCAGGGAGGAAGGATTCGATGTCGAGATGGGCGTGGGTGGAATGCCGACGGCGTTCGTGGCTTCCTACGGCGACGGGGAACCCCGTATCGGTATCCTGGGTGAATACGACGCCCTCCCCGGACTCTCCCAGAAGGCTACGCCCGAACGGGACCCGATCGAGGAGGGCGGCCCGGGTCATGGCTGTGGTCACAACCTCTTTGGGGTCGCTGCGGTCGGCGGCGCGATCGCGGTCAAGCGGGCCATCGAATCAGGTGATGTGTCAGGAACGATCCGGTGTTACGGCTGTCCGGCCGAGGAGACGCTCGTCGGGAAGACCTACATGGCCCGGGCGGACGTTTTCGACGATCTGGACGCTGCGCTGACGTGGCATCCCGGCGATCTCAGCACGCCCTGGCTGAAGCGGTCAAACGCGCTCAATTCGATCCTCTTTGAGTTCGAGGGCGTCTCGGCGCATGCGGCGGGCTCGCCGGAATCCGGCCGAAGCGCGCTGGATGCCGTCGAGTTGATGAACACCGGAGTGGAGTACATGCGCGAGCACATCTCCGACGACGCCCGGATGCACTACGCCATCACCGAGGGTGGCCAGGCGCCGAACGTCGTTCCCGCGGAGGCGTCCGTGTGGTACTTCGTGCGGGCGCCGACGCGAGACGAAGTCGAGCGCAACACAGAGTGGTTACGAGACATCGCTGAGGCGGCCGCGATGATGACCCAAACGGATGTCTCCGAACGGTTCCTGACCGGTTGTTACGATTACCTGCCGAATCACACCGTCACCGATGTCGTTTGGGAGAACATGGAAACGCTCGGCGAGATCGACTACGATGAGGACGACTACGCGTTCGCCGAGGAACTGCTCGAGACGGTGTCCGAGGAGAACCGACAGTCCGAACTGTCGGATCTTCCGGATGATATCCGTGACGAAGTCGAGGATCATGCCCTTTACCCGGAACCCATTCCGGCCTTTGACGAGGGTGATCTGATCGCTGGCTCGACCGAAGTCGGCGACGTGAGTTACATTACTCCTACCGCCCAGTTCAGCGCGGCCACCTGGCCCGTCGGGACTCCCGGCCATTCCTGGCAGGTCGTCGCGGCCAATGGTGACTTCGGCCAGAAAGGCGTCACCTTCGCGGCGAAGGTGCTTGCTGGAGCGGCCTACGATCTGATGACCGATCCGGAAACGCTAGAGGCCGCCTGGGAGGAATTCGAGGAGGCGACCGGTGGCGAGCCCTACGAGACACCGCTACCGCCGGAGGCCGAACCGCCGTTTGACATGACGGCTGACGACTGAGCGGGTATCAGCTTTCGAACTTTCGGTCGATCCGGAAGGTCAGATACGAGGCCAGGAAGCCGATGCTGAATCCCAAGAAATGCAAATAGAGGTTCACAATACTTGTCTCGCCGACCATACTTGTCCGGAAGGCGACGACGAGGATCACATAATAGGCGATAATACTGAAGACGACCAGTTCGATCATCCCGATACGGTCTGTATCTTCGAGAAACGATCCACGACGGGACTGATGGAGTCGTCTCACCGGATACCAAAGATACAAGATTCCAATAATCCCCGAAGCGATGACGAGTGACAGTCTCAGCCGTCCATTCGGCACCGTCAGGAAGGCGACGATGGATGTTCCGAGAAAAAAGAGACTCGGGGCGGTATCGAGGTCGATCGGTCCCGAATACCGACAACCCAAATACCGAGTCATGGCGACTGGCAAAAACCCGGCAAACGTCAATGCGACTCCGGAGAAGCCGAACAGCTGTCCTTCCCGGAACACCACAACGCTTGAGGCCGAGAGGACGATGGGAAAGACGAGAACATAGGTCCAGAAAGCGACAAAGAAGAACTGCCGTCGGCCGGCCATGACGGTAAAGGCGTATACTACTGGAGCCAACAACAAATAGACCAGCAGGTTCGCGGTCAGATGGTGTTGCGTGTAATGGACGTAATGTGTCGTAAACGCAGGAATGATCGACGGCATCGCATGCGAGAGAGTCAGGCTCTGTTTCACCAGATCCGATGCTTGATAGATACCGAGTAGGACGAGTGTCGGCAACGAGAGGATGAGGAGATCGCGTCTACGTCCCGCCCGCCGCAGATCGCGAACTAATCCCCAGTCCCGGCTCATTGTTGTTTCATCTGTGATCCATTGGGCGGCCCTAATGAACACACGGATCCACACTCCCGTCTCGGCGATCCCAGTTAGAGAACCGGGCGGGACCGTTGGGTCTTAAACGATCGGTCCCACAGTGTGTGTATGGCCGACTGCCGGTGTGTCGTGTTACCGTCGGAGGCTCGATGATATGAATCGGCTCCACCCTCGGATCCGGCTTATATGGATGCTCCGGACGGTTATCCTCGCGATAGTCTTCGGTGGTCTCGGGACCGGTGGCTACGTTTTCTTCGATCTCCCACCCGCCCTCGGTGGCGCCGCGTTCAGTATCGTCCTCCTGATCGGACTGCCAATGGCTTTTCTCCGGTATCGGAAGTGGCGATACGAGATTCGTGAGGATGCTGTTTATCTCGAACGAGGGGTGCTTACCGAGGTGCGAACAGTCGTCCCGTTCGTTCGGATCCAACACGTCGATTCTCGCCGGGGACCGCTTGAGCGATTGACCGGGCTCGCCAGTACCGTCGTCTATACGGCCGGATCCCGCGGAGCGGATGTCCGCATTCCGGGATTGTCCCCCTCGAACGCACAGGATCTCCGTGAACGGCTCAAACGACTCGCCATCGAGAGCGAAGGGGAGGATGCTGTGTGAAGCTCTCGCCGTTTACCATCCCGTATCGGGTCTTTCAGCGATCTTCGAGTATCCTGTTCGTGGCGTTTTTTGCCTCACGGTCGGAAGCTAGCCGGATCATCGGCGGACCGATCGTCATTATCGGGCTTGCAGCCCTCATACTGATCGCGATCCTTGGCTACGAGGTGGCCTATTATCGTCGGTTCGAGTATCATCTCACCGAAGATACCTTAGACATCTATTCGGGCGTATTCAGCCGCCGAGAACGCGAACTCCCGTATCAACGGATCCAGAACGTCGATATCTCCCGAAATGTCGTGCAGCGACTTCTTGGGATTGCGTCAGTGGGACTTGAAACCGCCGGTGGGAGCCAAACCGAAGGGACGATCAACTACGTGTCGGCCGCGGAAGCAAAGCGGCTTCAGCGGGCCATCCAGCGGCGCAAACGCGATGACGACGATACGGAGGACATGACGCCCACTGCTGAAGCGGATGAGGAGGTACTCTATGCCATCACCAACCAGGAGCTCGGCTTAGTCGGGGCACTGTCTTTTGATGCCCGGGTTCTCGGGGTCCTCTCGTTGGTCGGCCCAGGGTCAGTCCCCTTTCTTTCGAACGTGATTTCGGGGCCACAGGCCGTGCTTTTGGGGCTCGGTAGCTTACTCGTCGGCGGCTTACTCCTCGGTGCTTGGCTTCTCGGCATCGTCGTCGCGATCGTCAACTACTACGACTTTCGACTGACACGCCTTGACGATGATCTCCGCTATGAGCGGGGATTGTTCCGTCGGTACAGCGGCTCGATACCATTGGGCAAGGTTCAGACCGTCACAATCGAGGACAATCCGCTCAAGCGGTTGTTTGGCTACGCCACGCTGACTGTCGAAACGGCCGGATATTCCCCGGCTAGTAACCGAGGCCAGGGCTCCCAGGTGGCCATCCCGATCGCCAGAACGGAACGGATCTATCGACTGGCTAAGGAAATCGAGCCGGTCGGTGATATTACATTTGATCGTCCACCGAAACGCACCCGACGACGGTATGCCGTCCGCTATCTCCTATCGTTAGGTGGGCTGACGATCATTCTGTTTGCCGTCGATCAGTATCTCTCGAACGGTTTCCCATGGTTTGCGACGGTCATTACGATCCCATTGCTTCCGATCGCTGCGGATCGTAAATGGCACCATCGGGGGTACTGGGTTGGTCCCGATCACATCGTTACCCGCAACGGCTTTTGGAATCGGTCAGTCAAACTCGTCCCGTATTACCGTATTCAGACGATTATCGACTCCCGAACGATTTTCCAGCGACGCTGGGAACTCGCGACGATCGTCATCGATACCGCGGGATCCGTGTCGTTGACCGCGTCTACGGCCGCCGCGGTGGACATCGAACAGCTCGACGCGAGCGCTCTCCAACGGACGTTGAATCAGCGCCTTCAGGATGCGTTGGTCGATTGGCGGCGTCAGGTCGATCAGTCCAGCGCTACACCGGGTGACTGATCGTCTGTTTCGCTCCGATTACGGACCTCCGACACCAGGATCGTCCCCAGCCATTATCGTTACTTCCCGAACGAGTTGAGCAGGGGTGAAGCGTTGGGCTGATTGCGGA